>WFPR01000242.1 GCA_015487455.1 Candidatus Bipolaricaulota bacterium | reverse complement strand
GTCTGGACTTCATCCAAAATGAGCAGGGCGCCGTGGGCCGCGCACAGCGCCCCCGCCCCGCGCAAGTAGCCCGAAGGCGCCGGGTGGACCCCGCCCTCGCCCTGGACGGGCTCCAAGATCACGGCGGCCGTCCGCCCGTCTACGGCGCTCTTCAGCGCGTCGAGGTCGCCGAAGGGGACGTGCTCGAAGCCCGGCACCAACGGCCCGAAGGGCTTCCTGTAGTCGGGCTTCCAGGTCGCGCTCAGCGCCCCGAGCGTCCGCCCGTGGAAGCCCCGCGTCGCCGCGACGACTTTGGGGCGGCCCGTGCAGGCCCGCGCCAGCTTGAGCGCCGTCTCGACGGCCTCCGCGCCCGAGTTGCTCAGGAACACCCGCTCGAGGCCCTCGGGCAGCACGTCGACGAGCTTCTGTAGAAATTGGGCGCGGACGTCGTTGGGGAAGTACCCCGCGGCGCACGTCATCAGCCGACCCGCTTGGTCGCTCAGGGCGCGGGTCAGGGCGGGGTGGGCGTGCCCCAGCAGGGCCACCCCGACGCCCGTGTTAAAGTCGAGATAGCGCTTCCCCTCGGCGTCCCAGACGTACGGCCCCTCGCCCCGGACGAGCGCCAGGGGCGCCGGACGGTAGGCCCCGCTCCCGTGCTCCAGCTCCAGCTCGAAGATCCGAGCGTTCATGGGCGCGACGGCTGCGACTGCAGCGACTGCAGCTGCGGAAGCTCGATGACGGTCCCGCGGCCCGCGAGCGCCTGGGTGACGGGCTCCGGCCCGCGGGCGTCCCCGAGCACGACCCTCGTTACCCCGCCTTCCAGCGCCTCCCTCGCGGCCAGGAGCTTCTTCTTCATGCGGCCTTGAGCCACGTCCTGGATCAGCGCGTCCAGCTCGCCGGGCGCCGCCCGCTCGATCAGGCTCGACTCGTCGTCGAGGTCGCGCAGCAGGCCGGGGACGTTCGAGAGCAACAACAGCGTCTCGGCCCGTAGGGCGATCGCGATTTGGGCCGCGAAGCGGTCGGCGTCCACGTTGAGGGCTTCCCCTTCAGCGCCGCAGGCGGGCGGTGTCAGCACCGGGACGCAGCCGCGCTCCAGCAGCGCGTCGAGCAGCTCGACGTTCACCCGCTCGATCGTCCCGCTCAGGTCCCCGCGCAGCACCCTGATTTTGCCGTCCTCGCCGACGGCCTTAAGCGCCCTCTTGCGCCGCGCCTCGACGAGCCGACCGTCGAGGCCCGTGAGGCCCAGCGCGTTCACCCCTCGGCGCTGGAGCCCCTCGACGAACCGCTTGTTGAGCTTCCCCGCGTAGGCCATCAAGAACAGATCCATCGTCTCGGGGTCGGTGTAGCGGCTCACGTGGCCCGAGGGCGACCGCACGAACGTCGGGGGCTTCCCCAGCCTCTCCGAGAGGGCGTTCAGCTCGGCCGCTCCGCCGTGCACCAGCACGTAGCGCCGGGGCTGCCGCGCCAAATCGTCCAGGAACGCCTCGACGTCGAGCCCCTCCCCGCCCCCGATCTTGACCACGAGCATCGTTCGTTGATCCCTCCTTAGATGGGGTGCAGTCCGACGGCCTCCAGACCTGCCGTCTCGTCGAAGCCGAGCGCCACGTTAAAGCCCTGAACGGCCTGGCCCGCCGCGCCCTTCATCAGGTTGTCGAGGGCGCAGATCACGACCAGGCGTCCCGTCCGCTCGTCCCTCTCGAAGCCGATGTCGCAGAGGTTCGTCCCCGCCACCAGCTTGGGCTCGGGATAGCGGTACAACCCCGAGCGCTCCTTGACGAAGCGCACGAAGGGCTCCCCGCCGTAGCGCTCCCGGTACACCCGCCAGATGAGCGTCTCGTCGTAGTCGAAGCCCGGCTCGAAGAAGACGTGCGCGGTGCTCAGGATCCCGCGCACCAGCTCGACGGCGTGCGGCGAGAAGTTCAGCGAGATGCGGCCGTCGGGGTTCAGCTCCTGCTCCATTTCGGCTAAATGACGGTGTCCCGTCGGCCGGAAGCTCCGCACCACGCCCGCCCGCTCCGGGTGGTGCGAGCCGGGCGAGGGCTCCGCCCCGGCGGCCGACGAGCCCACCTTCGCGTCCACGACGACGAGCTTGACGGGCAGCCTCTCGACCAGCGGCTTCAGCGGCAGGATGGCGGCCGTGGCCGTGCAGCCCGGCACCGCGACCCGCCTCGCGCCCCTCAGCTCGTCGCGGTGCAGCTCGGGCAGCCCGTAGACGAACTCGCCCAACAGCTCGGGGCGCGGGTGCGTCCAGCCGTAATAGCGCTCGTACAGCTCCGGGCGCTTCAGCCGGAAGTCCGCGCTGAGGTCGAACACATATTCGGCCCTCGCGGCGTACTCATCAATGCGATCCATGGCCGTCCCGTGGGGCAGGGCCAAAAAGAGCGCGTCGACGTCGGGCAGCGCCTCTGGAGCGATAAACTTGAGCGCCGTGAGGCCCCTTAAGTTGGGGTGGGCCTTCCAGACGGGCCGCCCCGCGTGGCGCCTCGACGTCACGGCCACGACCTCGGCGTTCGGGTGGCGCAGCAAAAGGCGCAAAAGCTCGCCCCCGACGTAGCCCGCCCCGCCGACGAT
>WFPR01000241.1 GCA_015487455.1 Candidatus Bipolaricaulota bacterium | reverse complement strand
GGCCATGGGCACCGACGTCACCACAAAGGGGAGCAGGAGCCTCGGCCGAAAGTGTCCGGCCTGCCCGTAGTGCCACACCCCCAGCGACGTCACCAGCACGTTGAGCGCGAGCGCGATCGGGACCATCGTCTCGCGGGGGAGCCCGACGAGGGCGGCCAGGGCCAAGTACGCGGAGGCCCCGCCGTGGCCCACCGCGGAGTAGAGGAACGAGGCGATCAAATACAGGGGCGCGAGGGTCCAGAGGGCGTCCATGGGGATTGGGGTGTTTGACTCCGTTTCGTTCTGTCTGTTCTGTCTGTCAGCTTAAGGTTCCATCGGCTCGAGAGCGATCACGATCTCCCGGAAGAAGACCTCGGAAGCGGGCTGGCTGGGATCGGTCAGCTCCAGCGTACCGCTTTGCTCATCGCGGGCCATTGTATTTCCCCTTTCACGCTTGGGGCAAGGCTGGACGGCGAAGTGTCCTCATCCACCTTGTCTTCCCTCCTACCGGGGCTTATGATCTCCGAGGCAATGGGGCGTAAGGCACGGGAGGAGCTTTATCGGAAGCTCAAGCGCAACCCCAAGGACGTGCGCTTCGCAGAGCTCTGTCGAGCTGCAGAACTCTTCGGGTTCAAGCTCCGAGGCAGCAAGGGAAGCCACCGAATATACGTCCGGGAGGGGATTCGGGAGTTGCTCAACTTCCAAGACGTGAAGGGGAAAGCGAAACCCTACCAGGTGCGCCAGTTCCTCAAGGTCGTTGAGAAGTACAACCTCTTGGAGGTCGAGGACGATGACGATGAAGATGAAAGGGCATAAGTACGCAATCGAGATCTTTTACAGCGAGGAGGACAGGGGGTACATCGCCGTGGCGCCGGAGCTGCCCGGCTGCTCCGCCTTCGGCGAGACCGAGGAGGAGGCCCTCCGAGAGATCAAGGTGGCCATGGAGCTTTGGCTCCAGACGGCTGAGAAGGAAGGCCGGGAGATCCCCAAGCCCCGCGGGAGGGCCTTGCTGAAAGCCTGGGTCGACTCCGGCTCCTGACCCCAACATTTGGATAAGCGCTCAGCGATACCCGTGGGCGTGGGGCAGCTTTCGCATCACGTAGAAGACGTGCAGCACCGCGGGGAAGAGCGCTTCCATCGTCTCCGTGGCGCCGCGGGTGCTCCCCGGCAGCGTGATCACCAGCGTGTTCCTGATGAGCCCGGCAATCCCCCGGGAGAGCATCGCGTAGGGGGTGCGCTTTTGCCCGTAGGCCCGGGCCGCCTCCATGATCCCGGGCACCTCCCGCTCGATCAGGGGCTTGAGCGCCTCCACGGTCTGATCCGTGGAAGCGAGCCCCGTCCCGCCCACGGTCAAAATCAGATCCACACCCTCGTCCACGAGCCGCTGGACGAGCGCCTTGAGCTTCTCGGGGTCGTCCGGCAGGATGTCGTAGCCCGCGACCTCCACGGAGGGCTCCCCTTTTAGCGCGTTTACTACGGCCTTCCCGGCGCGGTCCTCCTTCTTGCCCGCGGCCACGCTATCTGAGAGCACGATCACGTGTGCCTTGACGGGGGGCTCCAAGCGATCGCGCCAGTCGGACTTGCCCCCGCGCTTCTCGACGAGCTTGATGCTTTGAATCTCAATGTCAGACGCGTGGGGCTTGAGCATGTCGTAGAGCGTGAGGACCGCGACGTTGACGGCCGTCAAGGCTTCCATCTCGACGCCCGTGGGCGCGATCGCCTTCACCTCCGAGCGCACCCGAACGCCGTCAGGCTCGAACTCATAGTTGATCGAGCAGTGGGTGATCGGGATCGGGTGGCAGTATGGAATCAGCTCCCACGCCCGCTTGGCGGCCATGACCCCGGCGGCGCGGGCCAGCTCCAAAGCGTCTCCCTTCTCCAGCCTGCGCTCTTTCAGCAGCTGAAGCGCATTTGAGGGAGCTGATATGAACGCCTCGGCCACGGCGGTCCGCAGCGTCTCGAACTTGGGCGTGATGTCCTTCATCGGCCTTTTCCTCCTTTGCGGTAGATCTTGACGCCGGAGCGAGCTGCTGCCCGTTGCAGGGCCCCGTCCTGCGTGGCCAGCGGAACCCCGTGGCGCATGGCGAGATCGAGGTACGACGCATCATACGTGGAGAGCGTATGCTCCCGCGCCAACGTCAAGATCTCCCCCAGCATTCGGGTCGGCGTCTCCGGCTCCACCGTGATCGGCAACTGCTGCAGCAGCGTCAAGAACTGAACGGTATCGGCTTGGGTGAGCCGCTTCCGGCGCTCGGCCGCGAGCAGCGCGTTGCCCACTTCCAGCGGCCAGACGGCGGGCACGAGCGCCTCGGCCCCTTCGGCCATCGACCGCAGCACCCCTCGGGTGTAGGCGTTCAGCTCCTCCTGAAAGGCCCACGCGAGCGTTACGGATGCGTCGAGGATGAAGAACGTTTTCTCCTTCACATACGGCCTTCCTCGATCAGATCCCGCAAGCGTAGCCCGCCTAGGCTGTGTCGGCGGCCGAATTCCTCGATGTCCGCGACGACCTCCTGAGGGTCGCGCGTCTTGGCGGGAGGAACGGGCTCGAGTACCGCCACGGGCACGCCATGCTTGGTGATCACGATCCGCTCCCCCTTGGCTACCCGCTCCAGGAGTTGGGAAAGATGCGTCTTGGCCTCGTACGCCCCTACCGTAGCCATCTCGATCGCCTCGTTTAGACCAGTCG
>WFPR01000240.1 GCA_015487455.1 Candidatus Bipolaricaulota bacterium | reverse complement strand
CCGTCGAAGCGCCCTCATCGCCCGGCTAAACCCGTCGGTCTGCGGGAGTATACGCGCCCCCGAAGGGGGCTTCCAACGCGCCAGCGCCGAGGAGGAAGCAAAAAAGGGGACGGAGGAGCCTTCGCGCTCCTCCGTCCCCGGCGGGTTGGGTGCGGCGACAAAGCGGAGTCGACCGGTCGTTCGTCACGTCCCCGGACAGACCCCCGGCGCGACGAGGCCCTTGTCGACCAGGCTCCGGTTGAGCTGGACGGCGGCCTCCCGCATCGCCTCGGCCACGGACGCCTCGCCGTTGAAGATCTTGGTGAGGGCGGCGTTCAGCGGGTCGAGGTAGGCCGGGCCGCCGACCTCGCCGAACGTGAAGGGCCGGGTGCCGGGCTGCCCCGTCGCCTCGAAGATCACCCGCGCCGCCGCCTGGAACGCGTTCTGCGGGTTGGCCAGCGGCGACTCGGGGTCCTCCAGGAGGGCCTTCCGCGGCGGGATGGCCAGCCGCTCCAGCACGAAGAGGTTGGCCTCCCGGCTCACCAGCGCCTCGACGACCCGAAAGGCGAGCTCGCGGCGGGGCGACTCGGCCGGGATGCCGTACCCGACGGTGAAGAGGTAGTTCGCCCGCTGGCCCGTCGGCGCCAAGGGCAGGAAGGCCACCCCGAAGTCGAGGGTCGGGTTCTCGTTCTGGATGGGGCCGAGCATCCAGCCGCCCTCGTTGACGATGAAGCCCTTCTCGGCGGTGAAGGCCGCGCCCGGCCAGCCCGCCCCGACGTCCGTCGACGTCTTGGCGAACCCCCCGAGGATGGGCAGCGCGTAGAAGCGGGCCGCCTCGATCGCCTCCGGCCGGTCGAAGGGCGCGCACCCCTGCTCAGTCAGGAAGGGCATCCCGTTGGCGAACGCGAACGGGAGGAAGCGCACCGCGTCGGGGTTCCAGCTGAGGGCGGCCGTCCCCTCGGGGACCACCCGCTGGACCTGCGCGGCCTTGGCCAGGAAGTCGATCCAGCTGTCGTCGTTGGCGGGGAACGCCACCCCGGCCCCCACGAAGACGTCCTTGTTGTACCAGAGGGCCAGGCTGTTGAAGTCCTTGGCGATCGCGTAGATCTGGCCGCCGAACTCGAAGGCGTCGACCAACGCCTCGAGCCAGTGCTGGCGCAGGTCCGGCCCCAGCTCCTCAGAGGCCGCGATCAGGTCGTTGAGGGCGAGGAGCTTGCCCGTGGCGGCCGCCTCCCCCGCCCAGAAGGAGTCGATGTAGTAGATGTCCGCCAGCGCGGCGCCCCCGGCGGCCAGATCGTTGAGCACCCGCTGGCGCATGTCCGTGGGTTCCGGCTCCCAGACGACCTTGACGCCCGGAGGCAGCAGCCCCTGCTGCTCGAGGAAGGCCAACAGGTCCTGAACGACGGGGGTGTCGCCGCTGAAACCCACCAGCTTGATCTCCGTTGGGGGCTGCCCTTGGGGCGCCCCCGCGATCCCGCCCAGCGCCAACCCGACCGCCAATCCGAGGACCAACCACTTGCGGTACATGCTGTCCCCTCCTTTGGCGTTTTCCGCGAAAGCGCGGTATGAGCCTTCGTGAGGCTCGCGTAGCCCCTCCGCTTTTTGTCCCTCGTCTTCTTCCGTCTCACCTCCTCCCCCGCGACGGGTCCGTAAGCGCTTACGGGAGTCTATACAACGAGCGATTCGCCTTTGTCAAGTCGCGCTTGTCCCGCCCCGTCCCCCGGGGTATGATGCGCCCCGTCATGGGCAGGGGCACGGGCGCGGACGGCGGCGACAAGGTGGCCTTCGTCTACCCCGGCCAGGGGTCGCAGCGCGTCGGGATGACGCGGGCGCTCTACGAGCGCTTCCCCGAGCGCGTCGAGCCCTTCTACGAGCGGGCCCGACACGCGCTGGGCTTCGACCTCCCGAAGCTCATGCTCGAGGGGCCGGAGGCCGAGCTGACCCTCACCCAGAACGCCCAGCCCGCCATCCTGCTGGCCAGCGCGATCCAGCACGCCCTGCTCACGGGGCTCAAGGGCGTGGAGCCCGCCGTGGGCGCGGGGCACTCGCTGGGCGAGTACTCCGCGCTCGTCGGCGCGGGGGTGCTGGAGCTGGAAGACGCGCTGCAGCTCGTCCACAAGCGCGGGCTGTACATGCAGGAGGCCGTCCCCGTGGGCCGGGGGGCCATGGTCGCAGTCCTGAAGCTCCCGCTTCAAGCCGTCGAAGAGATCTGCGCGGAGACGGGCGCGGAGATCGCGAACCTCAACGCGCCCGAGCAGATCGTCATCTCGGGCGAGCGGGAGGCCGTGCTGCGGGCGAAGGCGCGGGCGGAGGCGCGGGGCGGCCGCGGGATCGAGCTGGACGTCTCCGCGCCGTTCCACTGCTCCCTGATGCGCCCGGCGGAGGCGCGCCTGGCGCGCGAGCTGGCCCGCGTCCCGTTCAGGCGGGCCAAGTTCCCCGTCATCTCGACGGTGAGCGGCGAGCCCGAGACGGACCCCGAGCGCATCCGGGAGCTGTTGATGCGACAAATCACGGCTCAAGTCCGCTGGGTCGACTACGTCCAGAAGCTGAAGGCGTTGGGCGTCCGGCGCTGCGTGGAGGTCGGGCCGGGCGAGGTGCTGACGCGCTTGATCAGGCGCATCGATAGAACGCTCCGGGCGCAGACGTTCGAGGAGGCGTTCAACTAAGAGATAGCGATCGGGTTGCGCCAGGGCGGCGGATGGGCTACAAACGCGCGAGCGCGAGGGCGTGAGGTCATGAGCCGGAACAACGAGTTCGAGGGTCGGGTGGCGG
>WFPR01000239.1 GCA_015487455.1 Candidatus Bipolaricaulota bacterium | reverse complement strand
GCTGTGGTCCTCGGCGACCTCCAGGTTGAAGACCTCGTCGCCGTAGGCGCGCTCCTCGATGCGGGTGATGGGGAGGAGCACTGTCCCGTCGTTCAAGACGCGATAGCGCTTCCACTCGAGGCCGTTGTGCTCGTAGGGGCGCCCAGCGATCGCCCGCGCCAACGCGACGGCCTTGACGCCGCTGATGTACACGCCGAACGGCTGCGCCGTAGCCCCCTTGGGGCGGCTCTCCACCCGCAGGGTGGGGACCAGCCCTTGGCGCAACAGCAGGATCTGCGCCGCGTGGATGAGCGTGAGGTTCGAGAGCACAAGCTTGACGTTCACGTTGTGGCCGTTGGGGAAAATGCAGCCGTCGCCACGGAAGAGCCCGATGAGCAGCTCGCGCTGCAGATCATCGGGCAGACGCAGTGCCCACGCCGGGAGGCGCTTCCCCCGGAAGCCCGCCCCCAGCACGGCGCGGAAGAAGGCCGCCAGCAGCTTTGAGTGAAAGCGCACCGTCAGCCAGCGGTGCTCGCCCCGGGCCGTCTGGCGCTCGACGTGGGCGGAGACCCCGAACTTGCGCTCCATCAGCCCGATGACGTCCCGCGCGTAGAGCTCCTCGTCGGGCCCGAAGGTGAAGCGCACGCAGGTGTCGCTGCAGCTCCCTTCACTGAGGTAGTAACCAAACAGTCGCATCAGCTCCCCGTCGATGGGGATGCGCTCCCGAATGGGCTTGATCTGTTTAGAGAGCCGCCCGGAGCGCTGCCGAAGCTGAACGGCCAGCGAGCCGTCCCGGCGCGCGTACACGCGGACGTCCCGGTTGCGCTTGTACACGCGGCCGTCGAGCACCTCCAGCTCGTCGTCAAGGACCTCCCTCAAGATCTCGGTAGCCCGCAGCTCGCTCTTGTCTTGATGCACCTCGCGATCCCACGTGAGGGCCACGTAGTCCCCCTCGCGCAGCGCTCCGGCGAGGAGCCAGCGCGGCCGCGGCTCGGCCCCCTCCACCAGCTCCTCCCGACGGAGGGCCAGCACCGGGTGTTCGGGGGTGACCCGCAGCGTCCCCTTCGGGAGCTTGTGGACCGAGATCTCAAGCAGTCGATCCGCCCGCCGTCGGAACGTCTGCACGACGGGCCGGGCCCGCCCCCGGTGGGTGAGCACCCGATTGCCCACCCTGACGTCGCAGATGCGCTTTGGCCCCTCCACGGTCTGGATGAGCTGTTCGGGCTCGAAGCAGGCGCTGAGCTGCCCCAGCGGCGTCCCCGCGTTCATGAGCGTCGGGCTGTTGGGCAGAAAATCCAGAGACGTCAACAGCTCGTAGAAGCGCTCCTCCCACTCTTTTGCTCGGCGGGCGCTCCCCAGGAGCAGCTCGGCCTCGGCCACGGCGCGGGCCACCCGCGCGAACAGCTCCTCCGGCGTCTCGATGATCTCTCGCCTCTCGTTCCGCCGCAGATAACGGGCCTCCAGCACCCGCCGCGCGTTCTCCGAGAGCTTCAATTCGGCCATTGTCCATCCCCCCGCTAGGGCACGAGCACGACCTTGCCGCACTCCCCGGAGGCCATCAGCTCGAAGGCCCGCTCGAACTCGTCCAGGGGAAAGCGATGGGTGACGATCGGGCGCAGGTCCACGGCCCCGGAGCGCAGCAGCCCCCGCGCCTGGTACCACGTCTCCCAGAGCCTGCGGCCGATGACCCCACGGACCGTCAGCCCCTTGAACACGATCAAATTATCGACATCAAGCTGGACGGGCCGCCCGTGCAGCCCGAGCAGGGCGACCTCGCCGCCGGGCTTGACGAGCTCGAGCCCCTGGCGCAGCGCCTCCGGCGCGCCGCTCATCTCCAGCAGCACGTCCACCTCCTCGCCCTCCGTCGCCTCCCGCAGCGCTCGGACGACGTCGACCTCGCGGGCGTTCAGGGCGAGGTCGGCCCCCATGCGCCGGGCCAGCTCCAGGCGGTACGGCTGGACGTCCGTGGCGTAGACGGCCCGCGCCCCCAGGGCCTTGGCGACGGCGATGGCCATCAGCCCCACGGGGCCGCAGCCCGTCACCAGCACCTTCTTGGCCCGCACGTCGGCCGCGAACGCCGTGTGCACCGCGTTGCCGAAGTTCTCCTGCAGGGAGGCGATCTCGGGGGGCATCTCGGGCGGGTTGGGCCAGGCGTTGATCGCCGGGATGCACACGTATTCGGCGAAGCCGCCGTCCCGATCGACGCCCAAGATCTGGGTGTTGCGGCAGAGGTGCCCCTTGCCGGTGCGGCACATGTCGCAGACGCCGCAGACGACGTGGCTCTCGGCCGAGACGTACGCGCCCACCTCGACGCCCGTGACGTCACGGCCGGTGGCGACGACCTCGCCGCAGACCTCGTGGCCGATCACCAGGGGGGGCTTCAAGCGCCCTTGGGCCCAGGGGTCCCAACGCCAGATGTGAAGGTCCGTCCCGCAGATGGAGGCCGCCTTGACCTTGACGAGCACCTCGTCGGGCCCCGGCTCGGGGACGGGGACCCGCTGGAGCGCGAGCCCCGGCCCGGGCTCGGCCTTGACCACCGCGCGCATCGTGTCGCTCGTCACGGGCCTCCATCCCTCCCCTCGCTCGGCGTAGGGAATTCTAGCAGCTTCGGGGGCTCGAGGGCCAGCCGCGCCCGCCAGCGCGCAAGTCTAGCGCTCGCGCGCCCCCCCGCGAAGCCGCCCCTCGAGCCAAGCGCCCAAAATTTCGAGCATGTTGAGGTTCCCGACGATGCGCCCCTCCGGGGAGACGACGGGGATCTCGTTGACGTCGTAGCGGAACATCACCCGGAGCAGCGTCTCCAGCGGGTCGTCGAGGCGGACGTAGGCGGGCTTGCGCAGCGCCAGGTCCCCGGCCGTCTCAGCGCTGAGGAAGTCCAAAAGCTCCGTGGGGCTCGTGCTCGCGTCGCCGGGCAGCTCGCGGGCGAAGGCGAAGGCCCAGCGGGCCAGCCGCCGCAGCGTGATCACCCCCACGAAGCGCCCCTCCTCGTCCACGACGTAGACCTCGCGCGTCCGCGGGTCCTCCACCATCTTTTGGACGACCTCCCGAAGGGGGGTCCTTTCTGACACCACCGTCGGCTCCGTCTGCGAGAAGGGGAGCAAGTCCCTCACCGTAAGCGCTCGCATGCTATCCCTCCACGGGCTTCGCGGGGCTTCGTGGGCGATCCGGACGCGCGGGGATCTCCCCGGCCCGGGAGAGGGCGAACTTCACGAACGGCGGGCCGATGATCTGCACCAGGAACGTCGTCGCCCCGATCACGTTGACCACGAGCGCGCCCATCTCCTGGGCCGCGGGGCCCGCCTGGGCGAAGCGCTGGGCCACGTCCAGCGCCAGCCCCACGGCCACGCCCGCCTGGGAGAACAGCGCAAACCCCAGATACCGGCGCACCGCCTCGGGCGCCCGCGACAGGGTCGCGCCGAGCCACGCCCCGGCCATCTTTCCCCCCGTGCGCCCCAGCACATAGAGCAGCCCCAACAGCCCCATCTGGGGCAGGAGCCCCACCTGCAGCCGCGCCCCGACCAGCACGAAGAACAGCACGTAGATGGGCGGGGTAAAGCCCTTGACGACCTCGAGCGCCGGGCGGCTGGAGTGCGGCGCCGCGTTCACCAGGGTGACGCCCAAGGCCATCTCGCTGAGGATCAGCGAGAGCCCCCACCCGCGCGCCAGGCCCGCCACCAGGAGCACCGCGCCGAGGAGCAGCACGAGCGCGTCTTCTTTGTTCGCGTAGAGGCGCCGCAGCGGCACAAGGAGCGCCAGCCCCACGGCCACGCCCAGCCCCAGCGACCCGAGGATCTCGAGCAGGGGGCGGCCGAGCCCCTCCCCCAGCGAGAGCGCCTCGCCCTCGAGCAGCACCCGGGCGAACGCGATCGCGAAGCCGTAGAGCACCAGCGCCAGCCCGTCGTCCAGGGCGACGATCCCTAAGATCGTCGTCGTCAGCGGGCCGCGGGCCCTGTACTCCCAGAGCACGTCCACGGTGGCCGCCGGGGCCGTGGCCGACGCCAAGGCCCCCAGCACGATCCCCAGGGCGGGCTCCCCCGTGTACCACGTGACGAGCAGCGCGACGAGCGCGCAGGCCAGCAGCCCCTCAAGGAGCAGGATGACGATCAGCTGGCGCCCGAAGCGGCGAAAGACGCTCGCTCGAAGCTCGCTCCCCACGAGGAGCCCGATCAGGGCGAGCGCCAGGTCCGTGAGGGGGGCCAGCGCCGTGGCCCGCTCGAGGGGCAGCACCCCCAAGAACGAGTCCCCCAGGACGAGCCCGACGACGATGTAGCCGACGACCCGGGGGACCTTGAGCCGCTGGAAGAGCTTGCCCCCAAAAAGCCCCAGCAGCGCGGCGATCCCGAGCAAAAGCAGCAGGTTCAGGCTGAAGGGGAAGCCCATCCCGCCCCTCCCTCTCCCCCGGGTGACGGGCTAGCGGGCGATCAGCACGGCCTGGGGCGCGTGGCGCACCACCTCCTCGACCGTGCCCCCGAAGAAGATCTCCAGGAAGCGCCGGTGGCCGTAGGCCCCCAGCGCGATCAGGTCGCACGCCTCCTCCTGGGCGACCTCCAAGACGATCTCGGCGGGGTGGCCCGCCCGCATTCGGGGGTCGAAGCTCACGCCCAGCGCCTCGAGCTTCGCCTTGCCCTCGGCGTACGCGTCGTGGGCGCGGCCGCCCCCGTCGTCGACGGTGAGCAGCACGACCACGGCCTCGTGGCGCTGGGCCCAGTGGGCCGCAATGTGCAAAGCTTTCTGAGCGAGCTCGCTCCCGTCGTAGGCGAGGAGCAGGCGCTTCATCGGGCTCGTCTCGAAGTGGGGCGCGAGCACCGGGACGGGGGCGCGGCGCACCACGGCCTCGAACGTCGAACCCAGGAGCGGTCCGGCCCGCTTGCCCCCGGCGCCGTGCCGCCCCATCACGATCAGGTCGTGCCCTTGAGCCCTCTCGAGGATCACGCGGGGGACGAGCCCCCGGGCCAGCTCCCCCTCGAAGGCCACCCCGGCCCGCCCGCAGCGCTCCGCGGCCCGGGCCAGCACGGCCTCCCCCAGCTCGTTGAGGCGCTTCTCGAGCTCCAGCAGCAGCTGGACAACATCCGGTCCGCCCTTGGGCACGAGGTCGTACGGGTCCGTGGCCAGGTAATACGGGTCCTCGATGAGCTTGATGTCCAGGACGAAGAGCCCCTTGACTCGCCCGTTGTTCTCCTCGGCCTTGGCGACCTTGATGGCCTGTTCCAGAGCGATCCAGCCGTCCTCGGAGCCGTCCAGCGGGACCAAAATGCGTTCGAACATGGGAATTAGCCCTCCTTTCGCGCGTTCGCTCGCGCACCTCGCGCAGGGTCGAGCCGCTCGAGCAGCTCGCGATCGCCCTTGTAGCTCAGCCGTTGCGGCGCCTCCTCGAGGGGCACCCACGCGACGGCCTCGACCTCCCAGTCGGGCGCCCCGACTTTCCGAAGGGGCCGCATCTGGAACCAATGGACGGTCTTCCTGACGAGCCGCCCCTCCCGCCGGAACCAGTATCGGGACGGGGGCAGCTCCCCCACGACCTCGCACTCGTAGCCCGTCTCCTCGCGCACCTCGCGCCGCGCCGCTTCTTGAGGCGACTCACCGGGCTGGATGAGCCCCTTGGGGAGCGTCCAGACCGGGCGGCCCTTCAAATCCCTCGTCTTGATGAGCAGCACCCGTCCCCGCTCGTCGACGACGACGCCGCCCGCCGAGCGCTCGAGCTCCACGCCCATGACGGCCTATCTTACCCCGAATCCGCCCGCGGTGCGCGGGCGAGGGACAGCAGGGTGCAGCAGGGTGCAGCGGGCGGCCCGCGCGTGCTATGGTAAAGCCCCATGGAGGCGCTGACGGGGTGGCTGGCGGTGCTCCTGGCGCTGGCCGCGGGCCTTTCGGATTTGGCCGCGGGCTGGCTCGCCTTCCGCGCCGCCTCGCGCTTCGGGGGCGGGGGCAGGGGGGGCATGGGAGATCCCCGCTACCTCATCGCGTTCGCCTCGGGGGTGCTGCTGGCGGTCGTCTTCTTCGACGTGCTGCCCGAGGTCGACCTGGAGGCCCATTACGGCTTTTTGGCGCTGGGGTTCTTCACGTTCTACGTGCTGGAGAAGGCCATGATGCTCCACGCCTGCGGCGAGGCGGAGTGCGAGGCGCACGCCATCGGGCCGGTGGCCGTGGTGGGGATGGCCCTGGACAACGTCGTCGACGGGGTGGGGATCGCGACGGGTTTCCTCGTCGACCCGTGGCTCGGCGGGCTGATCGCGCTGGCGGTGGTGCTCCACGAGGTGCCGCAGGGGATGGCCTCCGCGCTCATCATGCGGGCGGCCCGCTGGCCCCGCAGGCGCATCTACGGCACGCTGGCGCTCGCCGGGGCGCTCTACCCCGTCGGGGCGCTGCTGGCGGGGCTCCTGCCCGAGGGGCTGGCGGAGGCGGCCCTGGCCTTCGTCGCCGGGGACTTCCTGTACATCGGGGCGGGGGACCTCCTGCCGGAGGCCCACCGGCGCTTCAACGTCCGGGTCATCCTGGCCGTCCTCGCCGGGGTGGCGCTGGTGCTGGCGCTCAAGCTGCTGCTTCCAGCCCACTAAGGGCGCGCGAGCGCCTTGCGGGCGAAGATGAGGTAGCCCGTGTGCCCGGTCATCACGTCCTGGGGGCGGAGGCGCTCGGGGACGGGCTTGTAGAAGCGCACCAAGATTTCGAGCATCTCGACGTCGACGAAGCCCGCCCGCTCCAGCTCCGCCAGCGCTTGAGCGGCCTGGTTGGTCGTGGGGACGAGCAGCCCCAAGGGGGCGCCGCCCCGGAGCGCCTCGTACACGGCCGGGAAGCAGCGCCAGGGCTCGCGGGAGTCGATGAAGGCCGCGTCGACCTCCCGCTCGTCGACGCCCCCCTCCGCGTCCTTAAGCTTCAGCTCCACGACGCTCAGAAGCCCCAGGCGCTCGAGGTTCCGCCGGGCGATCTCCAAGAAGCGGGCCTCGCGCTCATACGAATATACCCGCCCCGTGGGCGCGACGGCCTGCGCGAGCACGGCCGTGAGCGCCCCCGAGCCCGTGCCGACCTCCAGGGCGCGCCGCCCCGCCCCCAGCCCGAGCTTGAGCACGACGTACCCGCTGTCCTTGGGGTAGATGATCTGGGTGCGCCGCTCGATCCCGTGCAGCAGAAAATCCACAAGCGTGGCCCTCAAGACGACGAACTCGTGGCCCAGGTGGGTCCTCACCCGCCCGCCATATGGGGTGCGGAGCAGCTCGCCCAGCTCCAGATCGCCCAGATGCGTGGAGAAGCGCCTGCCGGGCTCGAGCTCGGGCTGGAGGCGGAGGAAGAGCTTGTGCTGGGGGGACCAGAGCAGGACGAAGTCGCCGGGTTGGGGGGTTTCTGTCATCTTCATCGCGTTCTCTGGGTGGGCAGGGCAATCTCCCCTGAAGCGATGTCGAGGCGTGCCCGCAGCCTGCTCAAGACGTCCATGCCCAGCAAGCCGTCGAAGAACCCGAAGGGGAGCGTGTACGCCACCACGGGGAAGTCCTTCAGCTCGGCCCCCAACACGTGCACGGCGCTCACGGGCGTTCGCGGGGCCACGACGATCCCGCTCCCCGTGATCATCCGCACGCGTTCGGCGTCGGGCGGCGGAGCGCATCCGATGGCTTCCAGCGCCTCCACCGGGACGACAGTGTAGCTGGCTCCAGTGTCGACCAAGAGGCGCAGCACGCTCGTCCCTCCCGGGCCTTGGAGCGCGCCGCGGATCAACAGAAGGGAACCGACGCGCTCGGCTCGATAGCGCTTCATGAAGGCTGAACGCTTGCGCTCAGGATGGAAAGCATCACGGCTACGTCTTCAGGGATCTCGCCCAAGAACTCCACGGCGAGGCGCTTCTTCCGGCCCTTGAGCTCCCTGAGCCTGCGGTAGATCTCGTCACGGTCCGGGGAGTGGGCCAGCACCCGGCCCTCCACAACCCGTAAATGATCGTCGAGGCGGTCGTACTCGATGAGCACCCACTCCCCCGCGTATCGCCTGCGGATCTCGTCGAGCTTCATATCAAGCCGCACTCCTTGCCGACCTTCTCGAAGACGTCGAGGGCGAAGTCCAGCTGTTTGTCGGTGTGGGTGGCCATGTAGCTGGTGCGCAGCAGCGCCCGGCCCTGGGGCACCGCGGGCGGCAGCACCACGTTCACGTAGACGCCGTTCTCGAAGAGCTTCCGCCACATCTCGAGCGCCTTCATCATGTCGCCGACGACGATCGGGATCACGGGCGTCTCCGAGCGCCCCGTGTCGAAGCCCAGCTCCTTGAGCCCCTTGAGCATCTTGCGGGTGTTCTTCCAGAGCTGCTTCCGGCGCTCCGGCTCGGTCTCGATGACGTCGAGGGCGGCCAGCACCGCCGCCACCGCCGCCGGGGGCATCGAGGCGCTGAAGATCATCGAGCGGGCGTGATGCTGGATGTACTCGATCACGTACGCGTCCCCCGCGATCACGCCCCCCAACGAGGCGAACGACTTGCTGAACGTCCCCATGATCAAATCAACTTTGTCCTCGACGCCAAAGTGCTCCGCGGTGCCGCGGCCGTGCTCGCCCAGGACGCCCAGGGCGTGCGCGTCGTCGACCATGAGCCGCGCCCCGTACTTCTGGGCCAGCTCGACGATCCGGGGCAGCGGCGCCAGGTCCCCCTCCATGCTGAAGAGCCCGTCGACGACGATGAGCTTCCCCGCCCCCTCGGGGCAGTCGCGCAGCACCCGCTCTAAGTCGTCCATGTCGTTGTGGCGGAAGCGCCTCATCTCGCCGTAGGCGAGCCGCGCCCCGTCGAAGATGCTCGCGTGGTCCCACTTGTCGCAGATGACGACGTCCCCCTTGCCCACCAGCGCCGAGATCGTCCCCAGGTTCGTCTGGAACCCCGTGGAGAAGACGAGCGCGGCCTCGCGCTTCAGGAACGCCGCGAGGCGCTCCTCCAGCTCCCGATGGAGCGTGAGCGTGCCGTTCAAGAACCGGGAGCCGCAGCTCGACGTCCCGTACTTCTTGACGGCCTCGATCGCCGCCTTCACGACCTTGGGGTGGGTCGTGAGCCCCAGATAGTTGTTCGAGCCGAGCATCAGCACCCGGCGGCCCTCGATGACCACCTCCGTGTCCTCGGCGGTCGCCACGGGCTTGAAGTAGGGGTAGTAGCCCAAGGCCTTGGCCTGCCGGGCCTCGACGAACGCCTCACACTTCGCGAACAGGTCCATACGCCGCTTCGGCCTCCTCCCTCTCCCTTTCGCCGTCGCCCTCCTCCGACCCTGTCC
>WFPR01000238.1 GCA_015487455.1 Candidatus Bipolaricaulota bacterium | reverse complement strand
GTTGACGGGGGCGCCACGGTTTTGCTATAGTTCTTGATCGAACCGGTTCGATCTCGAGCCGGGCCGGGAGGCGGGAGCATGGCCGCGACCATCCGGGACGTCGCGAGGCGCGCGGGGGTCTCCGTCTCCACGGCCTCGTTGGCCCTCAACGGCAAGCCGTTGGTGAGCCCCAAGACCCGCCAAAAGGTCCTCCAAGCGGCCCGTGAGTTGAACTACCACCCGAACGCCGTGGCCAAGAGCCTGGCCGACGGGCGCACCCGCACCTTGGCCCTGTTCATCCCCGTGACGCTGGAGCACCTCTTCTCGTCGGCGGGCTTCTTCGGGCGCCTGCTCCAGGGGATGCACCGCGCGGCCCTGGAGCGGGGCCACCACCTCTCGCTCCACATCGTCGAGTCGGAGGAGGAGGCCGCGGAGCAGATCCGGACGCTCCTCCGGAGCCGCCGCGCCGACGGGCTGATCCTCACGAACCCGACCGTCGACCCGCCCTACCTGCCCGCGCTGAAGGAGGCGGAGATCCCGGTCGTCTTCCTCGGGCGGCCGTTGGGCGATTGGCCCCACGTCAACCCCGTCGACCACGTCGACAACGACAACGTCGAGGTCGGGCGCCTGGGCGTTCAGCACTTGGCGGAGAAGGGCCACGAGCGGATCGCGCTCCTCAACGGGCCGAGCCGCTTCACCTTCTGCCTCGACCGCCTGGAGGGCTACCGCCAGGGGCTCCGCGAACGGGGGCTCCCGTACGACGAGGCGCTCGTCTGGACGTCGGACATGACGGAGGAGCACGCGTACACCACCGTGCTGTCGGCGCTCGAAGGCGGGCTCGAGTTCACGGCGCTCCTGGCCACGAGCGACATCCAGGCCGTCGGGGCGCTGCGGGCGCTGCGCGAGCTGGGCCTGCGCGCCCCCGACGACGTGGCCGTGCTGGCCGTCAACAACACCGCGCTCACCCGCTACTACGTGCCGCCCATCGCCGCCATCGACCTCCACGAGGAGCGGTTGGGCTACGAGGCCGTCCAGCTGCTCCTCCGTCGGCTCAGCTTTCCCGACCCCTCCTGCAGCAACGACCCCAACGATGCGCGAAAGGCGCGAACAGGCAAGCACGTCCGCGTCCCTTGCACGCTGGTGCCCCGCGCCTCGTGCGGGTGCTCCTCCGTCTAGCTCGCAGGCCGCGGCGCGGAAGGGGGGTGAAAGGCGATCGCTCCGTCGGGATGACCGAACGACCGCGCGGAACGGCGGGAAAAAAGCCTACGGGCAAGGGGACAAAAGCTTAAAAGGGGGGATGAACCGTGCGCGTGTGGCGGAGTGTGCGCGTTTGGCTGGGCGTGGCGGTGCTGGCCCTGGGCCTTGTGGTCGCGACGGGCGGGGGGTTGGCGCAGCAGAAGCCCGTGGTGGTCCTGTGGCAGTCCGAGGGCTACGGGCTGGAGGCCGTTGAGGGGCTTATTGAAAGCATCACGGGTGTCGACCTGCAGGTGCAAGAGTTCCCCTACGGCGACCTGCGCTCCAAGCTCCAGACGACCCTGCTGGCTCAAGACCCCGGCGTCGCGCCCGACCTCACCATGGTCGACTCGATCTGGCTGGGGGAGTTCGTCGAGGGCGGCTTCCTGGCGGACCTGACGGGCGTCGTCGCCGACGCGGCGGGGGATTGGTTCCCCGCGTTCCGCGACGGGTCGCAGTGGCCGCCCGCCAGCGGCACGTACTACGGCCTCTGGTACGACACGGACGTCCGGGTGACGTTCTACTGGCCGGACCTGCTGCAGCAGGCGGGGGTCAACCCCGGCGACCTCCTGTATTGGGACACGTTCATCAAGGCGTGCCAGCAGCTCAAGGCCGCGCTGGCGGCTCAAGGGGTCGGCGCCTGCTGGCTGGACATGGCGGGCGGCTGGGCCCCCGACTTCGAGTTCTTCCCCTATCTGTGGCAGGAGGGCGGTGAGATCCTCGTCGAGCGGGACGGCCGGCTCGTCCCGGCCTTCAACGGGGAGGCGGGCGTGCGGGCGCTGCAGTTCCTCGTGGATCGCGTCCGGGCGGGCATCGACCCGCAGACGCAGACGTTCTGGGGCGACGACTTCGCCCAGAAGAAGTGGGCCGTCTACCCGCACGGGAACTGGGCCGGGAGCGAGAGCCGCTTCCCCGGGACGACGCCCCGGGAGCGCCAGCAGACGATCGCGGTCCTGCCGCTGCCCGTCTCCGAGCCGGGCCGGGTGCCCGTCACCCTCGCCGGGGGCTGGATCATGACCGTCCCGGCCGTGATCCCGAGCAAAGCCCCGGAGCGCTTTGAGCGGGCCAAGGCGGTGCTCCAGGCGTTCCTGCGCGCCGACGTCATGACGGAGTACTACGGCGCGCTGGCCCGCGTGCCCGTCCGGGCGGGGGTCGACAACGCCGTCCTGGCCGAGAAGATCGAGTTCTTCGACTTCTACGCCAAGATGGCCTCGGTGGCCCGCGTCCGCCCGGCGATCCCGCAGTGGGCCCAGGTGGCCGACGCGATCTTCCAGGCCATGAGCGCCGCCGTCTTCCAGGGCGTCGACCCCAAGACGGCCCTGGACCAGGCCGCGCAGCAGGTCGAGCGGATCTTGGGCCAGTAAGCCCGTAACGGCTGCGATCTCCACGGGTGGAGGCGCGCGGCCCGAACGGCGACCCAAGGGCGGGACGGGGCGTGGCGCACGACAACCCCGCGACGACGGACGCCGAAAGCCGGAACGCGCGGGGAGGGCTCCCCGGCGCTCACGCGCAAAGGGGGGTCCTCCCCTTCCCCGTTTTCCTTCGGCGCGCGTTCGGCGAGCGGTGGCTCCCCTACTGGCTCGTCCTGCCCATGCTGGCGCTGCTGTTCTCCGTCACCGTCTTCCCGTTCCTCTGGAACGTTTGGGTGAGCCTGCAGGACCTGCGCTCCACGAACATCTTGAGGGGCGCGCCCTTCGTCGGGCTTCGCAACTACTGGCAGCTGCTTCACGACCCCTTGTTCTACCACTCGCTCAAGGTGTCGCTGTACTTCGTCGTGGGGTCGATCGTGGGGCAGTTCACGCTGGGGTTGCTGATCGCGCTGATCTTCCACCGTCGGCCGGGGGCGGCCCGCCTGTTGCGTCCCGTCTTCATCGTCCCCTGGATCCTGTCGGCGATCATCATCGGCTACAGCTGGATTTGGATGTACGACTACAACTTCGGGCTGATCAACGCGGGGCTGCGGGCGTTGGGGCTGCCCCCCGTCCGCTGGCTCAACGACGTGACCATGGCCATCTGGGCGCTGGTGATCGCGAACATCTGGCGTGGAACGCCCTTCACGATGCTGTTCCTGGAGGCGGCCCTCAAGAACATCCCCGACGAGCTGTACGAGGCCGCCCAGGTCGACGGCGCCACCGGCTGGCAGGCCTTCCGCCACGTCACCCTGCCGCTGCTGCGCCCCGCCGTCGCGATCAACCTCATCCTCGTCACGATGTGGACGTTCAACCTGTTCGACACGATCCTGGTGATGACGCAGGGCGGCCCGGCCAACGCGACCCTCACCACCGCGATGTACATGTACAACAACGCCTTCAAGTACGGGCTGTTCGGCTACGGCGCGGCCATCACCCTGGTGATGCTGCTGATCAACGCGGCCTTGGCCCTGCTGTATTTGCGCACCGTGGGGAGGGCGACGACGACATGAGCGCGCGCCGACGGGTGGGGAGCGTCCTCGTGTACGCGTTCCTGGCCGCGTACACCCTCTTCACGCTCGTGCCCATCTACTGGGTCTTCGTCACGGCCGTCAAGCCCGCCGAGGAGGTCGTGGCGTTCCCGCCGACGTTGCTCCCCCGGACGCTCTCGCTGGAGCACTTCGCCTTCGTCTTCACCAAGACGCGGCTGGGCCAGGGGATCGTGAACAGCCTGATCGTCGCCGGGTCGACGACGGTCGTGGCCCTGATCGCGGCCAGCCTGGCGGGCTACGCCTTCTCCCGCTTTCGCTTCCGGGGGCGGGGCGTGCTGCTGGGGAGCGTGCTGGGGCTCTACCTGATCCCCCCGCTCATCAGCGTCATCCCGCTCTTTTTGTTGTTCAACAAGTTGGGCTTGCTCAACAGCCGGGTCGGGTTGGTGCTCGCCTACCAGAGCCTGGTGCTGCCCCTGCTGACGTTCCTGCTGCGCAACTACTTCGACGGCATCCCTACAGAGATCGAGGAGGCGGCGCTCCTCGACGGCTGCACCCGGCTGGGGGTGCTGCGCCGGGTGACGCTCCCGCTGGCGCTGCCGGGCCTGGCCACCGCGGCGATCTTCGCCTTCATCCTCGCTTGGAACGAGTTCGTGCTCGCCCTTATCCTCATCTTGAGCGACGACCTGAAGACCGTCCAGCTCGTGATCATGGAGTTTGTGAAGCTCTATCGCATCGACTGGGGCGCCTTGACGGCCGCCATGGTCGTCGGGATGGCCCCGGTGCTGCTCTTCTTGATCGTCGCGCAGCGGTACCTGCTGGCCGGGCTGCTCGGCGGCGCGACGAAGTCCTAGCCCAGCGCGCAACCGACGCAACCCGAGACTTCGTCCATCGCGGAGGGGGGAAGCCACGCTCGTCATGGGGAGCACGGCGAAGGGCCTGGAGATCGTGGTGGTGGCGCACACGCACTGGGACCGGGAGTGGTACCTCCCCTTCCAGCGCTTCCGCGCCCTGCTCGTGCCGCTCATGGACCAAGTGCTGGAGATGCTGGAAGCGCACCCCGACTTCGTCTTCCTGCTGGACGGCCAGACCGTCATCCTGGAGGACTACCTGGCCGTCCGCCCCGAGCGCGCAAGCGCGATCAAGCGCTTCGTCCAGGAGGGGCGGCTGCTCGTCGGGCCGTGGTACACCCAGCCCGACGAGTTTCTGGTGTCGGGGGAGGCGCTGGTGCGCAACTTGTTGTGGGGGGTGCGGCAAGCGGAGGCGTTCGGCAAGGCGATGCGGGAGGGGTACGTGCCGGACCTGTTCGGGCACGTGGCCCAGCTGCCCCAGATCTTCCGAGGCTTTGGGATTGGGAGCGCG
The DNA here is from genome assembly GCA_015487455.1 of Candidatus Bipolaricaulota bacterium. Lineage (GTDB taxonomy): Bacteria > Bipolaricaulota > Bipolaricaulia > RBG-16-55-9 > RBG-16-55-9 > S012-72. Next base: position 1,588 of record WFPR01000238.1, on the reverse strand, counting down.
TTTCTTATGCGGGGGGTGGGCGAACGGCCCGAGCGGAGCGAGTTCGTGTGGGAGGGACTGGACGGCTCCACGCTCTGGGTCCACCGCTTCCCGGCGGAGTACGGGAACGCCGTCCGCCTGGACGATCCGGGGCGTCTGGAGCGACTGACTCGGGCGCTGAGGGAGCGGGCCACGGCGCCCGTGGTGCTCTGGATGCACGGCACCGACCACGTCGCCCCCCAGCGCGACCTTTTGGAGCGCCTTGAGGAACTGAGGGCGCGGTGGCCGGGGTGGCGTCTACAGCTGGGGACGCTCACGGACTACCGGGAGCGGGTGCAGCGGCACGTCGAGGAGCGGGAGCTGGAGCGCTGGCGGGGCGAGCTGCGGGGGAGCAAGCACGCCTTCCTGCTCAGCGGGGTGCTCTCCGCTCGGGTCTATTTGAAGCAGCAGAACGATCGGGCGCAGCGGCTGTTGGAGCGGTACGCGGAGCCGCTGGCGGGCTGGGCTTGGGTGCTGGGGGCCGACTATCCCGAGGGCTTGCTGAGGGAGGCGTGGCGCTTGGTGCTGCAGAACCACGCCCACGACTCCATCTGCGGCTGCTCCGTCGACGAGACGCATCTCGACGTGGAAGCCCGCTTTCGCCAAGCCCAACAGATCGCCGAGGCCGTCGTTGAAGAAGGCGCTCAATCGCTGGCCCGGCGCGTCCGGGTTCGGGCGGATGGGGAAGGGGAGGAGGGAAGCGGGCGGGGCGTGCTCGTCTTCAACCCGCACCCGTGGCCCTGGCGCGGGCGCGTGGAGGCCCTTTGGCCCTTACAGCCCGGCGGAGCGCCCCAGGCGCTTCAAGACGAGGCCGGGCGCGAGGCCCCTGTTGTCGTCACAGGCGAGACGCTGCGCTCCGTGGACGTGCTGAACGGCGTAAAGCACGTCCCCCACGCGCGCGTGGCCTTTTATGCGGAGGCGCCGCCGCTGGGCTACCGCCTCTACCGCCACCGCCCCGTCGCTCCCGCTCGCGGGAACCCCAATCCCGGCCTTACGCTGGCCGCGGAAGCCGACGTGCGCGTGCGCGCCCGCGTCGAGCCCGACGGCCGCGCCGGGACGCTTGAGAACGAGCGGTTGCGCGTCGAGGTCCATCCCGACGGGACGTTCACGCTGGAGGACAAGCGGACAAAGCGGCGCTACGAGCGGCTGCACGCCCTCGTCGACGAGGCGGATCGCGGCGACGAGTACACCTTCATGCCCGTCGCGGGCGATCGGCCTCGGCTCTCGACGCGGGACGCGGCCGCGCGGATCACGGTCGCGGAGGCGCGCCCCGACTGGGCAGCGCTGCGCCTCGAGCTGCGCTGGCCGCTCCCCGAGGGTCTGACCCCCGACCGCCGGGGGCGATCTGATCGGACCGTGGAGCACACGATCGAGGTGGAGCTCACGCTCCAGCGGGCCGTCCCCCGGCTCGACGTCCGTGTGCGCCTCGAGAACAGAGCCCGAGATCATCGATTGAGGGCAGTCTTCCCGCTGCCCAGGGCCCGGCAAGCCTGGGCGGAGACGGCCTTCGGGGTGGTGGCCCGCCCGGCCCAGGGGTTCGTCGAGGAGCCGCCCCCCGGCTGGAAGGAGG
>WFPR01000237.1 GCA_015487455.1 Candidatus Bipolaricaulota bacterium | reverse complement strand
GGGGTTCGTCGTCCCCAGCACCTCGCCCAGGAACTCCGCCGCCCCGCGGACGAACCGCAGCAGCACGCCCTCCTCTTCCGCCTCCTCTTCTTGGGATTGGGCTTCGGCGCCGGCGCCGGCTCTGGCCCCGGCGTCGGCCCCAGGTTCGGGGCGCGGTTGCGCCCCCGCGTCGGGGGGCAGGGGGAGCAGCTCGAGGCCCTCGGGGGTGAGCCGGGCGGTGGTGTAGCCGTTCTGCTCGATCTCGATCTCGCCGATGCGCCCCTCGTCCACGCGGATGACGGCAATCCCGTCCTCGACGCGCTCGAGCCCGAACTTCACCAGGACGTAGCCCTCGGCCCGGTAGAGGCGGTACACCCCGCTCAGGGCCCGGAGGAGCTGAACGTTGTCCAGCGGCTCCTCGCCCTGGGGGAGCCGGACGCGCCCCTGCAGCGTCCGCTCGTCGAAGACGGTGTTCCCGACGAAGCGGACGGCGCGGATCGCCGTGGGCGCCTCGAGCAGGCGCCGTTCCCTCAGCCTCAGCACCAGCACGAGGCGGTCGGGGGCGCTGCCGGGCCTGAACCCGACGTCCTCGGGGCGGAGCGGCTCGAAGAAGACGGACTCGGCCACCCGCTGCAAAGCCTGCTGGAACTGCGAGAGCTTGACCGGCCAGTTGAGCGGCAGAGCCTTGAGCAGCTTGAGCGCCTCCTCCCGCATCACGTCGGAGACGCCTTCGATCTCGACCCGCTCGATCACCCCCTCGATCACCTCGATCCGCAGCGTCTCGCCCGGCTCGACCTTCCCGATGCCGACGAGGAAGTAGCCCTTGTCCCTGTACTCGCGGCAGAAGCTGGGCTCGGGCGGGTCGGGGAGGCAGGCCCCCCGCTCGTCGATCCCCAGCGCCCGGCGCAGCTTGACCGTGTTGAGCACCCGGCCCTCCTCGATCCCGTGCTCCTTCAGGATCTCGAGCAGGCGCTCGGTCTCCACCAGATAGTACGTAAACGGCCAGCGGACGCTGAGCCCGAGCCAGGGGATCGTCAGGCGGCGGTCCTCGTTCCAGTCCCGGTTGCCCTCGATGATGATTTTTTTGACGACGGGGTTCTCAAGGACGTCCAGGAGCACGACGATGCCGTCCTCCGTCCGGCGGTAGTCCACCACCACGTCGCGGAAGAGGCCCAGCTTCCGGAGCTTGGCCTCCGCGCGCAGCAGGTCGTCCGGGAGGGCGATCTCGTCCCCCGCCTTGAAGGGCAACGCCCCCAGGATCTCTCGAGCGCTAAGGTGCTCGTTGCCCTGCACTTGCACCTCGACGACCTTGGCCTTGACGACCTCGGGCTCGGGCTCCTGAGCCCAGGCGGCGGGCCCGAGGAGCCCCACCCCGAACCCGAACGCCAACAACACCAACCCGAACGCTGCCTTGAACATCCCGCGAAGTCTCATGTTCGGCATCCTCGGCATCGGTCGGTCAGTCCCCTCCTTCCAGGATCTCCAGCGAGCTTCGATATTGCAACGCCTCCGCGACGTGGGCGGGCTCGATCGTCTCGGCGCCGTCCAAGTCCGCGATGGTGCGGGCGACCTTGAGCACCCGGTTGTAGGCGCGGGCGCTTAAGTGAAACCGCTCGATGGCCGCCTCCAGCAGCCGTTGGGCCTCTTGGGTCAGGCGGCAGTGCTCCCGGATCTCGCGCACGCCCATCTCGGCGTTGGTGAAGAGCCCCCTGGGGGCGAGGCGGGCCCGCTGGCGCGCGCGGGCCGCCTCCACCCGCCGACGGATGGCCGCCGAGGGCTCCCCCGTCGGCTTCCCCATCAGCTCCTCCTTGCTGAGGCGCGGCACCTCGACGAACAGATCAATGCGGTCGAGGAACGGCCCCGAGATCCGCTTGCGGTAGCGCTGGACGTCGTGAGGGCTGCAGCGGCAGCGCTTCTTCGGGTCGCCTAAGTGGCCGCAGGGGCAGGGGTTCATCGCCGCGACCAGCGTGAAGTTGGCCGGGAAGGTCACGGTCAGCGCCGCGCGCGAGAGGGTGATCCGGCGCTCCTCCAGGGGCTGCCTCAGCGTTTCTAAAACTTGGCGGTCGAACTCCGGCAGCTCGTCGAGGAAGAGCACGCCGCAGTGGGCCAAGCTGATCTCGCCGGGCTTGGGCACCCCGTGCCCCCCGCCGACCATCCCCGCGTACGAGACGGTGTGGTGCGGCGCGCGGAAGGGCCGCCGGGTGATGAGCGGCCGCTCCGGCGGGAGCAGCCCCGCGATGCTGTAAACCTTCGTGACCTCCAGCGCTTCTTCGAAGCTCAAGGGCGGCAGGATGGTGGGGAGCCGTCGGGCCAGCATGCTCTTCCCGGAGCCCGGCGGGCCGATCATCAGCACGTTGTGGCCCCCGGCCGCGGCCACCTCCAGCGCGCGCTTGGCCTGCTCCTGGCCCCGGATCTCGTTCATGTCGAGATCCCAAGCTTCTTGCTGTTCGCGGAAGTAGCCCTCACGGTCGAAGACGTAGGGCTTTACGGGGCGCTCGCCGCTCAGGAACTCGATGGCCTCCTTCAGGGTGCCCACGGCGAAGACGTCGAGCCCCTCGACGATGGCCGCCTCCCCGGCGTTCCCCTCCGGGACGACGACGCCCTTCAGGCCCGCGTCGCGGGCGGCCAGCGCCATCGGGAGCACGCCCCGCACCGCCCGCACCTCCCCGTCCAGCGACAGCTCCCCCAAAATCAAGAAGTCTTCAAGGCGGTCGCTCGCCAGCTGGCCCGTGGCCTTGAGCAGCGCCAACGCCAGCGGCAGATCCAGCCCGGCGCCCTCCTTCTTGAGGTCGGCCGGGGCCAGGTTCACGGTGATGCGCCGGGCGGGGAACTCGTAGCCCGAGTTCTTGATCGCGCTGCGGATGCGCTCCCGGCTCTCCTGGACCTCCTTTTCGGGCAGCCCGACGAGGGTGAAGGCGGGCAGCCCCGGCGAGAGGTCGCACTGCACCTCCACGAGCCGCGCCTCGATCCCCACCACCGCGCCGCTGAGCGCCTTCGCGAACATTTTTTGCCGATCCCTGATCAAGCGGGCAAACGCCAAACGCTAGTCAATGAGATCCGGCGTGAAGGCGTTCTTGTGGAGGCGGGCCCGCCCGCGGGAGAGGGCCACCACGTCGAACCTTATGGCCAGATCCGTGGGGTGCTCCAGCAGGTAGCGCTGGGCCGTCCGCACGAGCTTCTTGCGCTTCTCGGGGGTGACGTGCTCCTCCGGGAGCCCGAAGCGCTCGGACCTTCGAGCCTTCACCTCCACGAACACGAGGCAGTCACCGTCCCGCGCGATGAGGTCGATCTCGCCCCCTCGCCAGCGGTAGTTCCGCTCCAGGATCTGATACCCGAGGGCGCGCAGGAAGGCCGCCGCCCGCGCCTCCGCCGCTCGGCCCCGCTCCACCGATCCGCCCATCGCTCTCGCAACCCGTCAACAACCCGCTCGCGTTCGGCCCCCTAGCGGCGGCCTATCTTAGCGCGGGGCTTCTTGCGCTGTCAAGCGGGAAAAAGGGGCTAGCTCCCACCGGTAGGGGCGTTGCCGTCGCCGCCGTCGCTGCCGTCGGCGGCCTCGGCGGGGGAGGGGGATGAAGGGG
>WFPR01000236.1 GCA_015487455.1 Candidatus Bipolaricaulota bacterium | reverse complement strand
GCCGCCCCCTCCCCCTCGGCTTGGGCCTGCGGACGCGGACGAGGCCGCTCCACGCTCACGCTCCCCTGCCGGCTCGCGCTCATGGGTCCCTCACGCCCTTTGGCCTTTGGGGTTCGGTTCGGGCTTAAAGCTCAATTATACGGGATGGGGAGGCCGGAGCAAATCCGTCTTCGGGCTCAGAACGGCGGCGTGGAGCCCTCGACGACGGCCTCCCGGGGCAGGAACTCGTAGAAGCTCGCGTACACCTTGTGGAAGATGAGCTTGAAGGAGTCCGTCGGCCCGTTGCGCTGCTTGCCGATGATGATCTCCGTCTCGCTGACGTTGGGGTCGCGCCGCTCGTCGGCGAGGTCCAGCTCCGCCGCGGCCTCCTCGTCGTCGGCCTTCGGGTCGTCGTAGTAGTCGGGGCGGTAGAGGAAGAGCACCACGTCGGCCGTCTGTTCAATTTCCCCCGATTCTCTTAAATCGCTCAGGCGGGGCCGCTTCGAGTCGCGACGCTCGACGGCCCGCGAGAGCTGCGAGCACGCCAGCACCGGGATCTCCAGCTCGCGGGCCAGGCCCTTGAGCGAGCGGGCGATGTACGAGATCTCCTGCTCGCGCACCTCGACCTTGGCGCCGCCCTCGACGAGCTGCAGGTAGTCGACGATCAACAGATCGAGGCCGTGCTCGGCCTTCATCCGCCGGGCCTTGGCCTTCAGCTCCATCACGGAGATCCCGGGCGTGTCGTCTATGAGAATTTTGGCCTTCTGGAGGCGCCCGGCGGCCAGCATGATCCGCCGCCAGGCTTCGCTATCGGCCCCGAGGTGGCCGCTCCGCAGCCGCAGCAGGTTGACGCGGGCCTCGGCGCACAAGAGCCGCTCGACCAGCTGCTCCTTGGTCATCTCCAGGCTGAAGATGCCCACGGAGCGCCCCTGCTGCAGGGCGACGTTGCGCGCGATCGAGAGCGCGAACGAGCTCTTCCCCATCGACGGGCGCCCGGCCACGATGATGAGATCGGCAGGGTGGAAGCCCGCGGTCCGCTTGTCCAGCTCCCGGAAGCCCGTCGGCAGCCCCGTGACGCCCTCGTGCTGCTCCTGCAGCCTCTCGAGGTGGTCGAGGTGCTCGTGGAGGATCTCGCTGAGGGCGTGGTAGCTCTGCTTGAGCGTCTGGCGCGAGACGCGGAAGATCCGCTCCTCCGCTTGATCGAGCAGCTTGCTGAGCTCCTCGTCCTCGCGGAAGCCCAGCTCGGCGATGTCGTAGCCCGCCTGGACCAGATCGCGCAGCAGCGCCTTCTTCAGCACGATGTCGGCGTAGTAGCCCGCGGACGTCGTGGTGGTGACGACGGCGACCAGCTCGCTCAAGTACGAGCGCCCCCCGACGTCGGGGAGCACGCCCTTCTCCTCCAGCTTGTTGCCCACGGTGATGAGGTCGATGGGCTCGCCCCGCTCGAACATCTCGATGAGCGTCTGGTAGATCAAGCGGTGGACCCGGAAGTAGAAGTGCTCGGGGCGCAGCTTCTCGAGCAGCAGGGGCATGACGCCCTCGGCCTCGACGAGGGCGCAGCCGAGCACCACCTGCTCGGCCTCGCGATTTTTCGGAAGGGGACGCGACTCCTTGGGCAGCGCCACCGGGATCACCGCCCGATTATAGCCCCCGCCTTCCGGGGAAGTAAAGCGCCCGAGGTGCGTTGACAAGCCCGCAAAGGACGGCCTAGAATGGGCCGACGTCGAGGGAGGTGTCGACGGGATGAGACGTGGAGCCGTGGTGGGCCTCGTGCTTATCGTGGTGGTCGTCCTCGCCGTGGGGCTGTACGTCCTCTACCAAAACCCCGGCGGGCCAAGGCCCACGCCCGCGCCCGCGGAAGCGGAGGCGGAGACGGAAGCAAACGCGAAAGCGGAAGAGGGCGAGGGGGTGGCCGTTAGGGTCAAGAACCCCGACCTGCTGGTGCAGGCGACCATCGGGGACGCGCAGACGCTCGACCCCGTCCAGGCCTACGACACGGCCAGCGGCGAGGTGATCTTCAACGTCTACGAGAACCTGATCGCCTACGACGGCCCGCGCATCGACCGTTTTGTCCCGCTGCTGGCCACCGAGGTCCCCTCGGTGGAGAACGGGCTCATCGAGCTCAACGGGGACGGCTCGATGACGATCGCCTTCCCCATCCGCCGAGGGGTGAGGTTCCACAACGGCAACCCCTTGACGCCCGAGGACGTGGCCTACTCGTTCCGGCGGCTGCTCGTCCACAGCCACCCGGACAGCCCCGCGTGGATCCTGCTCGAGGAGCTGCTGGGCGTCTACGACCTGGGCGACCTCGCGGAGGAGGTGGGCGACGAGCGCGCCTGCGAGAGGGTCAAGGAGGCTGTGGCCGTGGAGGGCGACCGCGTGGTGTTCCGGCTGCCGCGGCCCTCGGCCACCTTCCTCGCCCGGATCGCCCACGGCGCCTCCTGGGGCGCGATCGTGGACCGGGAGTTCACGATCGCGCGGGGCGGCTGGGACGAGGACTGCGCCCGCTGGCGCGACTTCTACCAGGTCGAGAAGGAGGCCCTCCCGCTCCACGACGTCGCCAACGGGACGGGGCCGTTTAAGCTGGAGCGCTGGGTGCCCGGCGAGGAGATCGTGCTGGTGCGCAACGAGGACTACTGGCGCGCGCCCGCCAAGCTCAAACGGGTGGTCATCAAGGTCGTCGAGGAGTTCGGGACCCGAAAGCTGATGCTCGAGCAGGGCGACGCCGACATCATCGACGTGGATCGGCAGTACATCCCGCAGATGGAGGGCCTCCCCGGCGTGCGCACCGTCTACAACCTCCCCTCGCTGGCCAACACGGCGATCTTCTTCAACTACGACATCCAGGCGGAGGGCAACCCCAACGTCGGCTCGGGGCGGCTCGACGGCGAGGGGATCCCGCCCGACTTCTTCACCGACGTCGACGTGCGCAAGGGCTTCAACTACGCCTTCGACTGGGGGACGTACATCGAGGAGGTCTGGCTGGGGGAGGCGGTCCAGGCCCGCGGCCCGATCCCCCAGGCCCTCGCGCCCTACTACAACCCCGAGACCCCCGTCTACCGCTACGACCCCGAGAGGGCCGAGGAGCACCTCAGGCGGGCCTGGGGCGGCCGCCTCTGGGAGGTGGGCTTCAAGTTCACGATCGTCTACAACGCGGGGAACGAGCAGCGCCGCCTGGCGGCCGAGATCCTGAAGGCCGGGCTGGAGCGACTCAACGATAAGTTCCAGGTCGAGGTCCGCGCCGAGCCCTGGCCCACCTTCCTGGACAACTTCCGGGCTGGCAAGCTGCCCCTCTTCATCATCGGCTGGCTGGCCGACTTCCCCGACCCGCACAACTTCGTGCACCCGTACATGCACAGCCAGGGCTCGTTCGCCGTGCGCCAGAAGCTCAGCCGGATCGCGAACTACGACGAGCTGATCGAGCGGGCCGCCCGGGAGACCGACCCCGAGAGGCGCCGCCAGCTCTACCACGAGCTGCAGCGCCGGGCCTACGAGGACGCGATCGACATCTTCCTCGTCGACGCCTACGGCCGCCACTGGGAGCGCAGCTGGGTGAACGGCTGGCTCTACAACCCGATGTGGCCGGGGACGAACTTCTACCTGCTGTCCAAGGAGCCGCAAGGCCAGGGCCGGATCGACCCGAGGGTGCTCGAGGCGTTCCCCGGGGCAGCCGTGTCCGAGTGGTGAGGTCGCCCGGCCCCGCCCGGCTTTGGGTGCCCGGTCACGTCACGTCACATCACGGGGCCGCGCTCACCCCCGGGCCCGGCCAGCTCGGCCAGGAGGGCCGGGTAGCGGGCCCGCAGCTCCTCAAGCGTCGCCTCGATGAGGCGCTCGTGCTCCGGGCGCAGCAGCCCCCGCGCCTTGGCCCTTCTCAGTTCGTCCTCGTCCAGCACGAAGAAGCGCCCTCGGGCGTCCACCCAGACGTCGACGATTAGATCGAGATAGCGGATCTCTTGAGGCGTGATGGAGACGTCGGTGCAGACGTCGAAGCGATGGCCCCAGAGCGGCCCGCTTGCGCCGCCGTCGGGGTCGGGGTCGGGACCGCCCCGGCGCATCTCGTAGACGAGGTACGAGCGGTCCACCCAGAAGTAGCCCTTCGTGATCAGGGGGCCGGGCGGGATGCGCAGGGGGCCGT
>WFPR01000235.1 GCA_015487455.1 Candidatus Bipolaricaulota bacterium | reverse complement strand
TCGTGGAGAGGCCGCAGACGAGCGGGGCGAAGTTGGACGACCCGACGAGCCCGCGGCCGACGTTTGTGGCCGACTACCCCGGCGTCTACGTGCTGGAGCTTCGGGTGGAGGACGGGCGCGGCGGCGCCGACACCGACTCCGTCACGGTCACGGCGAAGGCGCGGCCGGCCGCCGAGGAGCGGCCACCGCTCGTGGCGCTCAAGTTCGTGCGGCTGGAGTTCCGGCCCCCGGACGCCTGGGACCGCCGTCTCGAGCAGGGCTGCGTCGTCTACGCGAACGTAAGCGGGAAGCCCGCCACGCTGACGGTGAGCCTCCCCGACGGCGAGGTGCAGGTGTACGCGATCCCGCCGGGCAACGAGGTGATCGTCTGCGGGGACGTCGTGCACGTCGACGCGCGGCTCCGGCCCCAAGCGACGGTCCACCGCTTGGAGCCCTAGCGGGCTTAAGCTTAAAACGTCTTGCCGCCGGGGACGCCCAGGTAGAGCAGCGGCTGGAGGCGGGCCAGCAGGACGTTGAGCTGCTCCCCCGTCCGCGGGTCGAACTCGACGACGAAGCCGTAGGCCCCGCCCGCGACGGCCCCGACCGCGTACAGCTGCCCCTGGGGGCCGAAGGTCACGCCGAAGACGATGGGGTCGGACAGGCGGGGGTGCTCGGGCTTGAACACGCGGGTCTCGCCCGTCTCGACGTCCATCAGCGCCAACCCGTTGCGGAACGCCGCGATGCCCAGCGTCCGGTCGTCGGGCGAGAGCGCCAGGACGTTCACGAACGGCTCCCGCGCCCGGCGCCCCAGGTCCACGGGCAGGACCTCCACGACCTCAAGGCGTTGGGCGTCCACGACGAAGACCTCGGGGTTCTCCTCGTAGTCGTCGACGGCCAGCACGTAGACGCGCCTCCCATCGGAGGAGACGTCCACGCTGCTGGCCATGTAGGGGATCGTCTCCCCGTCCAGCCGCTCGTGCAGCGGGAGGGTCTTCGCGGGGCGGAGCGTGACGGGCCCGCCGTCGGGCGGCTCGACCACGTCGAGGGCGACCAGGGGGTGGGACGCCTCGTGCGGGATCGCCTCCTCGAAGTTGAACGTCGTGACGTAGACGCGCTTCCCGTCGGGCGCGACCGCGATCTCGTTGGCCGCCGGGCCGTCCACCGCGACGGCCCCGAGCGCCCGCTTGCTCGCCAGGTCGACGAGCAGGACCCGCCGCCCGGCGAAGTCGTTCACGAGGGCGACGGGGCGCCGGGCCGAGGCCAAGATCTCGAAGTCGTTGGGCTCCCCGTCCACGGGGAGGAAGTCGACGAAGGCTGGCGCCCGCGGGTCGAGCGCGTGGAGCCCCCGGGCCTCGGCGTCGCCGATGTAGATCCGGCCGTCCGGGCCGAACTTCGGGCTGGTGCTCAGGGTGCGCACCTCCGCGCCGCCGATGACCGTCTTGAGCCGCTTGAACGCGTCGAGGTCGAGGACGAGCACACGGTCGAGGCCGACCGCGTAGCCCAGCAGGGGGCCGCCCTCCGCCGGTTGGGCCCGAAGGGGAAGGGGGAGCGCCGCCCCGCCCATCAGCGCGAGCCCGAACGCCCCCAGGGTGGCCAGGGTAGCCAGCCAAACACCGAACGTCGCCCGCCGAAGGCCCCTCATCGCGACCGCACCTCCCCTTACTTTTGCTTTTTTCGTCTACTCCGTCTCGGAGACGACCGTGAAGGGGTCCAAGGCGTCGCGCAGCGCGTCGCCGAGGAAGTTGAACAGCAGCACCGTCACGACGATGAAGACGCCGGGGATGAGGTTCCAGGGGTAGCTCTGCAGCACCAGGACCATCTGCTGCATGGCGACGTTGAGCAGCAGGCCCCAGCTGACCAGCGGCTCGCGGATCCCTTGGTTCAAGAAGCTGAGGGTGCTCTCCACGATGATGACGGTGGGGATCGTCAGCGTGGCCGTCACGATCAGGTAGCTCATGGTGTTGGGGAGGATGTGCTTGAGGACGATGCGCAGGTCGGAGGCGCCGAGCGCCTGGGCGGCCGTCACGAACTCGACCTCCCTCAGCGCCAAGAACTGCCCCCGGATCACCCGCGCCACGGGGGCCCAGCTGACCAGCGCCAGGAGCAGCGAGATGCCCCAGATGCGGATCTCGGGGTCGACCTGCCGGGCGTCGAGGATGATCGAGAGCGCTAAGAGCAGCGCCAGACGGGGGACGCCCATGAACAGCTCGATGATCTTCTGGACGACGCTGTCCGTCCAGCCGCCCCGGTACCCCGAAACGCCCCCCACGGGGATCCCGATGAGCAGGCTGAGCACGACGACGATGAGGCTGATCAGCAGCGTGGTCCGCCCCCCGACGAGCGTGCGGGTGAAGATGTCCCGCCCGTTCCAGTCGGTCCCGAAGAGGAAGATCTGCCCCGGCGAGAACGGCCCTTCCCCCGTCCCGAAGAGGTGGACGTTCGACTCGAAGAGCCCCAGGAGCTTGTAGGGCTCCCCGCGGACGAAGAACTTGATGGGGTACTTCTTGCTGCAGTCGCTCCTGTACTTCCCGCCCAGCTCGAGCACCGTGGCGCAGACGTACGGCCGGGTCAGGCGGCCGTTGTCGAAGATGTGGATCGGGGTCGGCGGGGCGTTCATGAAGCGCAGGTGCCCCTGGTTGTAGTTGTACGGCCCGACGAACTCCCCGAAGAGAAAGAGCAGGATGAAGATGAACAGGACGACGGCGCTGAACATCCCGAGGCGGTGCTGCCGGAAGCGCAGCCAGATGAGCCGCCACTGCGGGACGGGCTGGACCTCCTCGGGAAGCTCCTGGGACTGGCGCGGGCGGGCCCCTCGAGGCCCCGCGACCTCGACGGCCGCGGCGGGCGCGGGCTTAGCTCGGTCCCGCGCTTCCAGCTCGACCTCCGACGACCCTTGAGCTTGAGGTTGGGGTTGAGATTGAGAGCCGACCTCGAACGCGTCCTTGGCCATTTCGTGTCCCTTCTTCGCCCGTCTTTTTCTTTGTGCTCCTCCCCTTCGCTCGCGTTGCGTTCTTTCTTTTACCTGCCCACTCGGCTTGGATCGGTCCGCGTCAGTCGTAGCGGATGCGCGGGTCCGACCAGGCCAGGAGCAGGTCCGCGATCAGGTTGCCGATGAGCAGCGACCCCCCGAAGAAGAGCAGCCCGGTCATGATGACGTACTCGTCCTGCTCTTGCAGGGCCTTCCAGTAGATGCGCTCGACGATGGGCCAGTTGAGGATGATCGCGGCCACCAGCGTCCCCTCGAACATGCTGGGGATCCAGAAGCCCATGATGCTGATGAGGGGGTTGATCGCGTTGCGCAGCGCGTGCTTCCAGATCACCACGCGCTCCTTGAGCCCCTTGGCCCGCGCCGTCTGGATGTACGGCATCCCCAGGACGTCCAAGAGATTCCCCCGCATGTAGCGGATGAGGAGCGCCATGTTGGCCGTCCCGATCACGAGCAGCGTCGGCCAGAGCACCCACAGGAAGATGACGAAGCAGCTCCGGTCCTTGTAGGTCCCCCAGATCGAGCCGCCGCAGTTGCCGGGGTGGAAGAAGAAGTCGGCGCTCACCCCGAGGTTGTACTGCCCGACGTTGAGGAACGTCACCAGGAACCAGATGAGCACCAGCGCCAGGAAGAAGTTCGGGATGCTCAGCCCCAAAAACCCGAAGAACGTGAAGGCGTAGTCCCCGAGGGAGTACCGCCGGACGGCGGAGTAGACCCCGATGGGGATCGCCAACAGCCAGCTGAACAGCGAGGTGAGGAAGACGAGCAGCAGCGTGTTGGCCAGGCGGCCCTGGCCGAAGAGGGCGGTGAGCGCGTCGATCGACCACTGGGCGGAGTAGCCGAAGTCGCCCCGGGTGATCACCCCCCACAGCCACGTCCCGTACTGCACCCAGGGCGGGGTGGGCCGGAACGCCCGCACCTTCTCGACCCGACGGTCGCCGGGGCTCACCCGCGCGTCCCCATCCACGTCCTCGTAGCGCTTGTCGATGCGCTTGCCGACGTCCCAGTCGCCCTCCGCCACCGTGGAGCCAGCCGGGTACTCCTTCATCCGGGCGAGGCCGTACTTGACCCGCAGCAGGTTGCAGTAGTCGGGGTTGGCCGCGAACTGGAACTCGCAGATGGTGAACGGGTCCCCCGGCGCGGCGTACATCGCCAGGAACGCCACCAGGGAGAGGAGAACGAACATGATGGGCATGTAAAGGAGCCGCCGAACGATGAAGCTCAGCATCCCGGGCTCACCTTGCGGGCAATTATAGCGAAAACGGCCCTCAACGGCAGCCGACGGCCTTTCAGACGGCCTTCACCCCAAGCCGTTGCCCCCATTGTACAAGACGGACCGGCGCGGCTGACACCGCGACAGAGGACACGACGGGACAGAAAAAAGAGAGAAAAAGAAGGGAGAGGCCCAAGCTCGGCTCGGAGCTTGGGCCTCTCCCCCTCATGCGCGTTCCGTTTTCGTCGTTAGAGGTCGACGCGGAAGACGATTTCTTCATTGACCGGGCCGAACGTGCCGACGGGGAAGTTCCCGGTGTTGGCCACCCGGTCCTCCCGCACCGCGCCGTGGCCCAGGCCCTTGATGTGGTAGACGAGGTAGGCGTGCTTCGCGTTGACCAGCTGCCACATCCGGGAGCGCTCGGCGCGGCTGACGGGGTCCTCGGACTCGAGGAACTTCGGCGCCTGCGCGTCGATCCACTTCTGGAACGGGATGCGGACGTCGTCGGTCACGCCCTGGGCCGCGTCGCAGCTCCGGGCCAGGTCGCCCAGGTGGAGGAAGCCGCAGCTGTCGAGCACGCCCGGCCCGCGCCAGTCGCCGGTGATCGCCACGACGACGGCCTCCCAGGCGTCGCTCTCCGGGGTCAGCACCGCCCGGACCAGCGCGACGAAGCTGATCGGCTGCGGGGTGACCTTCACGCCGACCGTGGCCGCCACGTCGGAGAACAGCTTGATCGTCCGCTCGCGGAAGGTGTTCCCCTCGTTGGTGATGAGGACGAACTCGAGCCGGTCGGCCTCGCCCGCGACCAAGGCGATGTCGTCCCCGGCGGGCTGGGTGTCGAGCACGCCGTTGGGGCCGGGGTAGATGATCGCGACCTCGCCGGTGCCGTCCAGCGTCGGCCCCTCGGCCTGGGCGAAGTCGTCGCCCGCGGGCTCGGACTGGAGCACGTTGTCGTTGCCCGGCACGATGATGCCCCACTCGGCCGGGATGTCGCGGATGCCGTCGCCGTCGCGGTCCACGAGCCCGAGGCGATCAAGCCGCTGGGCGGCCCGCTCCGGGTCGAACTGCAGCTCCTCGACGATCGGGGCCAGGTCGGGGTCCTCGTTGCTGAGCATAAACTGGGTGGCCACGCCCGGCTGGAAGTGCGGCTGGCCGAACCCGGCGTTCAGCGACGCGACCATGGTGTCGCGGTCCATGAGGTTGCTCATCGCGCGGCGGAACTCCGGGGTGAAGAAGACCAGGCTCAGCCCGGGCCGCGCCGGGTTCTCCTGGTTGAAGCCGAGGAAGCCCGCCCCGAGGCCGCTGACGGAGGTGGCCGTGGTCAGCCGGATGTTCAGCTCGGCCGCCCGCTCCTGAATGACGGCCACGTCGATCGAGCGCGGCGTCAGCACGTCCGTCTCGCCGTTCAGGAACTTGAGCAGCTCGACGTCCTGGTTCTCGACGATGACGAGGTTCATCCCGTCGAGGTAGGGGAGCTGGTTGCCCAGGTCGTCGACGGCCCAGAACCAGGGGTTGCGGACGAAGCTGGCGCCGACGTCGAGCTGCACCGGGGCGCTCAGGATGTAGGGGCCGAGGCTGACGATGCAGGCCTCGCCCGCCGCGGGCGCCAGGGCCGGGTCCTCGACGCGCTCCTGGCCGACGGGGCAGGGCGGGGTGCCCACGCCCCAGGCGTCGGCGAACGCCTGCGCGTAGGCCTCCGCCTGGGTGGCCGGGTCGTAGGCGTCCACGCCGAGCAGGACCTCCGGCCCCAGCCGGTGCATTGGGATCGGGGTGCCGACCTCGGCGCTGGCGAAGCAGGTGAACGGGCTGACGTTGGGGTCCTCGAGCCCGGTGGGCTTGACCGGCCAGGTCACCTTGATGGTGAGCTCGTCGACCTGCTCGATCGTGGGCGCCTCGCCGCCGACGGTGCAGAACTCGAGGAACCGGGCCAGCTCCTGGTCGAGGAAGACCGGGTCCATGTGGACCCACTGGTAGGCCCGGATGACGTCGCGCTCGACGCTGAAGGCGACCCCGTCCGACCACGTCAAGCCCTCGCGGAACTTGATGAAGAGGGCCTTGCCGTCCTCGCTGATCCAGTAGGCCTCGGCGATCCCGGGGTCCATCGGGATCTCGCCCGCGAAGCCGCCCAGGATCCCCTGGATCATCCGGTCGTGGACCTCGTTGGAGCTGGTCTCACGGGTGATCACGTAGTTGAGGGAGCGCGGGTTGGCGAAGGTGCTCCAGGTGAGGGTGCCGCCGTAGGGCGCGCCGCCCAGCTCCTCGACCTTCTGGAGGAAGAGGTCGGCGTCGGGCATCACGTCGTTGATGGCGTAGACCTTGGGGTTGGGCATGAAGGGCAGCCCGCCGCCGGGCGCTTGGTTGAGGCCGCTCAGGAAGACCTGCCCTTCAGGGCCGGGGGTGACCGTCCCGTTGATCACGACGTTGCCCTGGACGGCCTGGAGGGTGACGTGGCGGCCCCCCTGGATCGTGCCGTTCACCACGATGTCGTCGTTGCCCGCGGCCAGCGGCCCGAGGTCCGTCCCCTGGGAGGTCCCGTGGGCCACGATCACGATGTCGATGCCCTCGGGCGAGGTGAGGGTGCCGTCCACCCGAAGGGAGGCGATCCCGATCAGCCCCGTCGCGCAGCCGGGCCGGGCCGCGATCTCCGGCGGCACGGGGAAGGGCGCGTTGATCGTGACGGTGACGCCCTCCGGGATGACCACGTCATCGAAGAACTGCGGACAGCGGTTCTCCAGCCCCCAGGTGGCCGGGTCCTCCCAGTCCCCCGACTGGACCGCCGTCACCTGCCCCGCCCACGTCGGCAGGGCAAGGCCGACAACCGCCAGCATCGCCAAAACCAGACTCGCTTTCCTCACGGTTGACCCTCCTTTTGGCCCTCCTTGGGACGAGCGTGCTCGCGTCTTTTTGGGAATCTCGATCCTCTCCTCCTCCGAATCCTCCTCCGACTCCGAACCTTCCTCCCGAAAATCCAGGGATCTAAAGGCGTCCTCCCGCGTCTACCACCCCCTTACGACTTCGTTTTTTGTTTGGGACTAGGCATGAGCTTTTGAGCTTTAACTTTAAGGCCGCCCGCCTCTGCGGCTCGCGGCCGCCGTTATTTTATACACGGGTGCCTGAAGCCTGACAACACCCAACGCCGCCGCCCCTCGACCCCTCAGCTCAGCGCTTTAGTTGTCTGTCGACTAGTTGTCGACGCCCGCCTCGACCAGGACGGCGAACTGGGCCTGGCCCAGCTTGATCAACTTCTCGTCGGTGACGTCGTTCTTGTTGAACACCCTGGCCACGTTGATCTCGAAGCGGGCGACGAACCGCCCCCAGCGGAAGATCAGGAAGCGGTGCTGAGCGCGCGTGGTGATCGCGATGCGCGCTTCGTCCACCGCCTCGTCGTCCACCTTGAGGGCCTTTCGGGCCCGCTCGGTGGCCTCCTCTTGGAGCTCCTCCTCGCCCCCGCGGGGCTTCGCGTAGTAGGCGGCGGCCAAGTCCTCCGTCTCGAAGTAAAACAGAGCGATCTGCAGCAGGCGGTTGTTGAGCTTCTCGTTGGCGTAGATGGCCGCGGCGGTGATGCTCCCCTTCGGTTCCACGAGCAGGGGTTCGGCCGGGGTCCGCACCACCCACTCCTCCTGATCGAGGAGGCTGCGGACGTCGTCGACGGTCAGCACCAGCTCGGCCAAGCCCTCGTGGTCCAGCGGCTTCGCGCCGGCGCCCACGCCCACCGCCGGGAGGCCGCTGATCAAGCTCAAGCTCCCCCCGGCCACGACCAAGACCGCCAAGACCCCTACGACCCGCTGCCGCGTCCGACTTCGGCTTGTGCTCGTAAGCACGGGCTTCCCCCCTTTGTCGTCGTGTTCGGCGGCTCAAGGCCCTTGAGCCGCTGCCTCTATCTACGCCCGGCCGCGCTTAGAAGTTTTATACCCCCGATCGAGCGGGCTGACAAGCGGGGGAGGGCCGCGGCCCCCGCGTGCGGGGGGTCGTCTTGACTCGTCGCGGGAAGGTGTGGTATAAACCCTAAGCCGGAAGGGAAGCCTCAAAACGTGAGGCAATCCGCCCCAAAAAGGAGGTGGTGGCCTTCCCCTGGGAGCTGACCGCTGAGCTTTCAGCGCCGCGGGCTTAGAGCTTCACACACCTTTTGTTGAACTGAACGGAAAAAGGAGGGAGCCTCTATGCAAAAAGGCAAAGGAGGAATTCGACTTCTGGTCGCGGGTGTCCTGTCGGTTGCGCTCCTGGGCTTGGTCGCGGCGGCGGGGTACGCCCGCCCCACTGGCGAGTTGGTGGGCCTCGCTTGTGATGCGGGCGCCATCGCGGAGGAGCGGGACGCGGCCGCCAACGTGGTGGCCAGCCGCCTCCTCGCCCAGGTGGAGTTCGCCCGGGTGGACCCCGAGGAGCTCAAGGGCGTGATCGCCCAACTGGAGGAGTGGGCCGAGGGGGCCACGCCCGAGTGCCGCCGTATGGTCATCCGCGCGCTGATCAACGCCTACAGCCAGGACCCCGACGTGATTCAAGACCCCAGTTCGATCCTGCCCAACCCGGCGCGCTCCTTCGAGCTGAACTTCGCCCGGGTGGGGGCCATCTACAACCACCCGGCTTGCTCCTCGGCCTTCCGCCGCAAGGACCCCCGTGAGGTGCTCCAGGAGCACGAGGCGATCGCCCGAGGGCAGGACCCGGAGGAGGTCCTGGGGCGGGCGGTGGAGTGCACCTTCGCCGTCGACGAGGGGACGAAGACCATCAAGGCGACGGGGGAGGAAGCCTGGTGGCAGGCCTTCTTCCGGGAGCAGCTCTCCGGGCTGTGGGGCAAGTTCGGCCCGTTCCTGGGCCGCGAGGACGGCGGGGTGCACCCCTTCACCCTCTTCGGCGACCAGGTTTGCGACAGGCTGAGGGAGATCGCGGAGACCGACGAGGACCCGGCGATCCGCGCCGAGGCGGCGGAGGCGTACTTCACGCCGATGCGGACCCGCCGCGTGGTGAACGGGACGCCCACCACGGTGGTCGTCCTCTGCCCCGAGGGGAAGACCGTGCTGGCCGGGGGGCCGCAAGGGTACGACGTCGACAAGGGGAGGCGCTTCCTCGACCCCGTCGCGCGGCTCCAGCTCGCCGTGACCGGCGGCTCGGCCGAGCTGAGGACGGCGGCCGCCTACGGCACGGCCAAGGCGTTGGCCGACCTGGAAACCCTCAGCGAGATCGAGCGCGTGCTCGGGACCGGCATCCTGACCCCCGACGGCGACCGCGCCCTTGCCGAGCTCCTGGCGGACCTCCGCCTGGGCGGGGGCGCGTTCGATCGCGAACGGGTGCTCGACCTCATCGCCGTCCGGGGCACCACCCCGGAGGCCCGGCTGGCCGCGGCCCTCGCCCTCGGCCTGACCTGGGAGGACAAGGCCAAGCGCGGTGAGGCCTCCAGCGTGCTCGGCGGGGCGATCACCGTCGGCGCGCTGGTCAAGTTCTGGTGGGGCAGCCAGGTCGCCGCGCCCAGCCAGGGCACGTCCATCTTCGCGGAGCGCGCCAAGGCCGTCGTCGCCCCCTTGGCCCGCCTGTTCGCCAACCCGAACGAGGTGATCGCCAACTTCACCGTGAACGGGCGGGGGATCATCGGCCTGGCGGACCTGAAGCCGATGTAAACGCGGGAACAGGGAACAAGAAAGGGGGCGGGAGCTTGCTCCCGCCCCCTTTCTTTTCTTAAAGCCTTAAAAGCCCCTTCGCTAGCTCGACCCGGCCTCCCTCTTCGCCTCCAAGCGCTTCAGGGTCTCGACCAACTGGGCCACTTCCTGAGGGCGATAGAAGGGATAGTCCCTTTGGAGGATCACGAGCTTCACCTTGGCGGCCGTGAGGTCCCCCGTCTCGAGGTAGAGCCTGGCCAGCTCGAAGAGGGCCTCCAGGCCGTCGGGGGTCAGCAGCCGTCCGACGCCCACGAGGCTGCGATCCGCCTTGAGCAGGAGCTCGTAAAGCCGGATCTTCTCCCTGGCGGCCCGCTCCCCCTCCCCCTCGAGCGCGAGGGGGACCCGCTGAAGCGCCTCCCGCAGGAACCCCTTGGCCTTGGCGTACTCGGCCAGCCCCAGCCAGCTCTCCCCCAGCCCGGCGTACGCCTCCAGCTCGAGCTCGGGCCGGCCGTTCGCGTTCGCGCGCTTGAGCAGCTCCTCGTAGTGCTCGATGGCGTTGAGGTAGCGGTGGATCTGGCGATATTGGTCGGCGAGCCAGCGCCGGGCCTCGAGGTCGTCGGGGTCCAGCTCCAAGACCCGCAGGGCCAGCTGCTCCTTCGGCGCGAACGGGCGGTCGGGGGCCTGACGGAAGCCGGACCGGTAGACCTCGAGGGCCTCAAGGGTCCGCCCCTGGGCGCGGTAGACGTCGCCCAGCCCCAACGCCGCCAAGCCCAACGCGGGCGCCCGCTCCAGGGCCGTCGAGAACGCCTCTTCAGCCTTCTTGAGATCGCCCTTCTTGAAGTACGCCTGGCCGAGCTTGACCCGCGCCGTCAGGTTGCGCGGGTCGCGCTCCAAGACTCGCTGGTACTGGGCGATCGCCTCGTCGTAGGCGCCCCGGTAAACGTACAGATCGCCGAGGGCCAGGAGCAGCGTGGTGCGCCCCGGCCGCGCCGCGAGGGCTTCCTTGAGCAGGGGCTCCGCCCGCTCCAGCAAATCTAGGGCCTTCCGGTGGAGCTTCGGGTCGTCGGCCCCCTCGAGCAGCTGCCCGGCCCACCCGACGTAAGCCCGCCCCAAGTTCGCGATAATCTGAAGCCTTCGCTCGGAGCGCTTCGCCCGCTCCGACTCGCTGAGGCCCTCCTCGGCCAGGCGCTCCTCGAGGACGCGGAGCGCCTTCTCGTACCTTCGGGCGGCGGAGGCGTACTTCTGGCCCTGCAGCAGCAAGTCCCCCAGGGTCTGCAGCGCGTCGAGGTGCTTGGGGTCGAGCTGGAGGACCCGGCTGAGCTGCTCCATCGCCGCCTCGCGGTCCGTGAGCGTGAGGGCCAGCCCGTATCGGTAATTGAGGTCTGGGTTGTCCGGGGCGAGCGAGAGCGCCCGCTCAAAGAGCAGGAGGTCGCCGGTGCGCTCCGCCTCCCGGGCCAGCTCCTCGGCCTGCTTCTGCCTCTGCGCCTCGCTGCCATCGGACCCGTCGGAGGTCCCCGCCTCCGCCTTCGCTTCCACCTTCGCTGTCGCCTCGGTCGCGGGCGCGGGCGCGGGCGATGGCCCCCGCGTCGCGATCAGGCTGCCCACGCCCCCGACGAGCGCCACCAGGGCGAGCAGCCCGAGCATCAGCCCCCAACGAGGGGGTCGCCGCTCGCCCCTGCTGGGGCGCTCCCCTTCTTTGTTCGCGCTGTTCGCGCTCCCTCGCTTGGCCATGGCCTCGCTCAGCCCCTTTTCTTTGATTTGTGCGGCTCTGAACCGTCCTTGCTTGAGCTGGGAGGGACCCCGTTTTAACGAGACGGTGGTCCAACCGTCGGAGTTTACTCAAACGTGCCTGGAACTGGCAAGAAAACACGTACGCGCCGAGCTGAACTTCTAAGCTAACGCTTGCCCCTTTCCCGCCGAATCTGCTAATCTGATTTGCGGAATCTATGATCCACATCCCCCGAGCCCAACGGAAGGAGAGGAGGGGAGGCCAAGATGCCGGTGGTGAAGCTGGGGAAGCGCCGCCAGCTGGTGATCCCCAAGGCCCTCTGCGACGCCTTGGGGCTGAAGGAGGGCGACTTCGTGGAGCTGGAACTCCAGGAGGAGGGCGTCCTCGTGCTCAAGCCCAAGCGGCTCGTGGACGCGGATGACCTCCTCACCCCCGAGGAGGAGGCGGTCGTGGCCCGGGGGTTCGCGCAGCTCGACCGGGGCGAGGCCGTCGACTGGGCCGAGCTCAAGCATGAGCTGGAGGGTTAGGCTCGCCAAGGATGCGGCCCGCTTTCTCAAGCGCCTCCCTCGGGATCAGCGAGATCGGCTGAGGCGGGCCTTGGACGAGCTGGAGCGTGATCCCTGGGCCGGGGACGTGCGCCCCATCCAGGCAGGGCGGTTCAAGGGCGCCCTACGCAAGCGCGTGGGGCGCTACCGCCTCATCTTCCGCGTCAACCCCGAGGAGCGCCTCGTAGAGGTGGCCGCTGTCCTCTCCCGCGGCGAGACGACCTACCGTTGACCCAGTCCGTCCCACCACATGCAGTTGCACCCAACGGGCCAAGCTCAAGATCCGTTTGTGCGCTAAACCCGCGAATGCGGGTCGACGGCGTCGCGCAGCGCGTCGCCCATGAAGTTGAACGCCAGCACCGCGATCACGATGAAGACGCCGGGGATCATCAGCCAGGGGTGGGTGCTCAGGGCCGACCACTCCTGCGCGTCGCTCAGCAGCTCCCCCCAGCTCGTGAGCGGCTCCTTGATCCCCAGCCCCAGGAAGCTCAGGGTCGCCTCGGCGATGATCAGCCCCGGGATCGCCAGCGTCGCCGAGACGATCAAGTAGCTGAAGGTGTTCGGCAGCAGGTGCCGGAAGATCACGCGCAGGTGGGAGGCGCCCAGCGCGCGGGCGGCCAGCGCGAACTCCATCTCGCGCAACGCCAGGAACTGCCCCCGGAGCACCCGCGCCAGCCCCGTCCAGCCGATGCCCCCGAAGATCACGATGATGCCGACGACCCGGGCCCAGTTCGGCAGGTTGGCTGGCAGGATGGCGCTCAGCGCCAACAGCAGCGGCAGCGTGGGGAACGACTGCAGCACCTCCAGCACCCGCTGGAGCAGCATGTCGACCCAGCGGCCGAAGTAGCCCGAGATCCCTCCGAAGAAGGCCCCGATGACCAGCGCGATCAACACGGACGCCGGGCCGATCAACAGCGAGATCCGCCCGCCGACGAGCGTGCGGGTGAAGAGGTCCCGCCCCTGGACGTCCGTCCCGAACAAGAACACCTGGCAGGGGCTGTTCAGCGGCGCCCCCGTCCCGAAGAGGTGGACGTTCGACTCGAAGAGCCCCAAGAGCTTGTAGGGCTCCCCGCGGACGAAGAACTTGATGGGGCAGATCTGCGTGCGGTCCTCGACGTAGACCGTCGCGAACGTCTCCGGGTCGCGGGTCCGCTTGAGCCCGTAGACGAAGGGACCGACGAACCGCCCCTCGTGGAAGAAGCGGATGGGGGTGGGCGGGGCGTACGAGAAGCGGCGTTGCTCCGTCCCCGGCCCGTACGGGCCGATGAACTCGGCGAACGCCGCGAGCACGACGAGCCCGAGGATCAC
>WFPR01000234.1 GCA_015487455.1 Candidatus Bipolaricaulota bacterium | reverse complement strand
GATCGTACGCCGTGATGAAGATCACGAGCGGCAGCGCCCGGCCCTCGGCCCGGAGGGCGCGCAGCAGCCCGAACCCGTCCTCGCCGGGGAGCTGAACGTCGAGCAACAGCAAGTCCACGGGCCTTTCGTCCAAGAGCGCCAGGGCCTCCTCGACGGTGGCGCAGCCCCCCGCCAGCTCGAAGTCCGGGTCTTGCTTCACAAGGGCGCAGATGTGCTCGCGGGTGACGGGCTCGTCCTCGACGACCATCACGGACCACTTTTTCATCGCCCTCATGCGCTCCACCCTTCACCCAAGGGGATCTCGATTCGGGCCAGAAGTCCGCCCTTCGCCCCGTTGAGAAGCTCCAGCTTGGCCTCGGGGCCGTAGAGCGTTCGGAGGCGCTCCTTGAGGGTGCGCAGGCCGTGGCCCTCTTGGGGCTTGCCGTTGAGGCCCAGCCCGTCGTCTTGGACCCAGAGCCGGAGCTTGTTCTCTTCGAGGGCAGCCCCGACGGCGACGGCGCCCGGCTCGGGGCGGGGCGCGATCCCGTGCTTGATCGCGTTCTCCACCAGGGGCTGGAGCACGAACGCCGGGACCTTCTTGTCCCGCGTATCGGGATCGACCTCCCAGCGCACCCGGAGCCGCTCGCCCAGGCGGGCCTGCTGGATGTCGAGGTAGCGCTCGACGAAGGCCAGCTCCTCGTCGAGCGCGATCAGGGGCCGGTCGCCCAACTCCAGGGCCGTGCGCAGAAGCGCCCCCAGCTTCTCGATCAGCTCCTCGGCCCGTCGGGGGTCGCGGGGGATGAGCGCGGAGATCGTCTGCAGCGTGTTAAACAGGAAGTGCGGGTGGAGCTGCATCTTCAAAGCTTGGAGCTTGGCCTCCTTGAGTTGGGCGCTGAGGCGCTCGGCCCGGAGCTGCTCCTCCCGCCAGCGGCGATAGGCGTCCACGCCGTAGAAGGCGCCCAGCGTGCCCGCCGCGGTCAGCCAGCTCGCCGTGTAGACCCCTCGCTCCCATCCCAGCAGGAGCTCGAGGAGGGGCATCGGCTGCCCCACAATCACCCGAATCGCCGCCACGACCAGCGTAAGGAGCACGATGTGCAGGGCCCCGAACGCGATCGTGACGGGGAGCTGGATCATCCCCCATCGCAGCCAGCCCCAGCGCCGGGGGCGTACCCGATCGGCCACGGTCCAGACGAGGGGCACCAACGGGAGCCACAGCAGGAAGATCAAGAAGTTGTAGCCGACGGGCAGCCAAGAGATCCTCTCAAGCCGCCAAACAAAGAGCTGAGTATGGAGGGATAGGAGGGAACCGTAGACGAACAGCAGCAGGAAGACGGTTGCAATCCCCAGCCATTCGCGTCGGCTCAGCCTGAGCATCGCTATCGCGCTTGCGAGAAGAAGACCTTCGTAAGCGGGATCTCCAGGCCCTGGAGCAGGGGGGAGCGCAGCGTCTCCTCCGGGTTGTAGAGCGCGGCCCGCTCGAAGCCCCTTTCGCCCAAAGTGAAGACCTCCACGGTGCCCAAGGCGGGGTCGACGATCCAGTACTCTTGCACGCCGTGGCGGGCGTAGAGCGTCTTCTTGTAGGTCCGGTCGCGCTCGGCGGTGGAGGGCGACAGAATCTCTACGACGAGATCAGGCGCCCCGTAGACGCCGTCCTCGCGGATGATCGAGGCCCGCTCGTGCGAGATGAACAGAATGTCAGGCTGCACGACGTCCTCCTCGCTCAGCACCACGTCCAGCGGGGCGTGGACGACGTGACCGAGGTCGCGCTCGTCCACAAACGCTTTGAGGTAAAACCCCAATCGCGCCGACACCTCTTGATGCTTCCACGTCGGGGAGGGGACCACGACCAGCTCACCCCCCAAAAGCTCGTAGCGCTTCGTCTCGGACTCGGGCAGCGCCTTGTAGTCCCGCACCGTGAACGGGATCTGTGCTTTGAGCATGCGCCTCACCTCCCCTCCGTCCTCTCGGGTGAACTCTACCCCGTCTGGCCCGTGAACTGCCAGTCCTTGACGTAGAGGGCGGGGACGAGCTGGTAGAAAGTCCCACCGGCGTCGTCCGTACAGACGACCCGCTCCCGGCCCACTCTCTGAATCTGAGAGAAGGCCCGCACCATGCTGTCGAGCCACCTTAAGTTGGGGACGGCATGTTTGATGCGTCCGTCCTCGATGTAAAAGGTCCCGTAGCGGGTCATCCCGGTCATCATCGCCTTGGGCGGGTCGAGGAAGCCGTTCAGATAGTGGAAGCGCTCGACGAGCAGGCCGCGCTCGCAGCTTTGAATCATCTCGTCGAGGGACGCGTCGCCGGGCTCCATACACAGATTCCAGGGGATCGCGCCGAAGCCGCTCCCCGGCGGCCCCGCGTGGCCGGTGCTCTCCGCCCCCGCCTCGTGGGCGTCCAAGCGATCAAAGGCGACACCTTTGGCCACCCCGCGCTCGATCAGCGTCAACTTCCGCTTGGGCGTCCCCTCGAAGTCGAACGGGAGCGATCCCACCTCGGGCTCGTTGAAGGAGTCGTAGAGGGTGACGTTCTCGCCCAGGAGCTTCTGCCCCAGCTTGCCCGCCAGGAAGCTGCTCCCCTCCAAATATGCCCGTGACCCGAAGGCGATGAACGAGAGCCACTGCAGAATTTCGGCCACGCACGGGGGCTTCAAGATGACGTCGTACGTCCCCACGGGGATCTCCTTGACGGTCTCGCAGCGGGCGCTCGTCTCCATCGCCTCCTCCGCGATCCGCTCGACGTTTATTTGAGAGATGTCCCGCGAGAAGCCGTCGGCCATCGCCAGGCCCGCCACCACATTTGCTGAGGCGCCCTTCGGCATCGCGACCACCTTGAGATACGCGCCCGTCAGCGGCTGGTACGCCTCGACGCCGTTGGAGTTGACCACGGCGACCTCGCCCACGCTCGTCTGGAACGTCCCCGACAGCTCCCGCCCCGCTTGGTCTGCCCGCTGAAACGCCCTCACGAGGGCCTCGGCCCGCGCCGGGGGCGTCGTCCGGGCGGTGGCCTCGACGAACGTCTCGACGCGCTCGTACGACGCCTTGGGCGCGAAGTCCGTGAAGTGCGGGTTCGGCGGCTGCCTCAAGCTCAGCTCGTGCGCCCGCTTGGCGGCCTCGACCCACGCGTCTGGATCTGCGGAGTTCACGCTGGCGACGCCCAGGCGCTGCCCGTTGGCGACCCGGACCCAGAGCCGGGCGCCCACCTCCGAGACGTTCTGGGTGACGGTCGAGGCCGCGTAGCGCGTGAGATCCGAGCGCCCGCCGATGTACACGAGCTCCGTGCGCTCCGCGGGCGACCTCCTCACCACCTCCCGGAGGCGCTCCAGGAGCGCGTCGGGCCCCAGGAGCCCGCCCTCGCGCCTGACCTCCTCCGCAATCGCGAAGTTCGCGCTCATGACTGCCCTCCTCCCACTCGGACGCGGCGGAAGCGGGCCGGGGCCGCGCCGTGGCCGACGCTCATCGTCTGCATCGGCTCGCCCTTCCCGCAGTTCGTGAGGCCCCACATCCGCCACTCCTTTGGGTTGCAGACGGCATCACAGCGGTTCCAGAACTCGGGCGTGATCCCCGTGTAGACGGGGTTCTTGAGCACCCGCCCGAGCTTGCCGTCTTTAATTTCCCAAGCGATCTCGCAGCCGAACTGAAAGTTCAAGCGGCGGTCGTCGATGCTCCACGCCTTGTTCGTGCTCAAGAACAGACCGCGCTTCGTGTCCGCGATCAGCTCCTCCAGGGACGGCCCCTTGGGGTCGGGCTCCAGCGAGATGTTGACCATGCGCACGATCGGGACGCGGTTCCAGCTCTCGGCCCGGCAGGCCCCGGTGCTCCGCTGCCCGATTCGGGGCGCCGTGTCCCTCGAGCTTAAGTAGCCGACGAAGAGCCCGCGCTCGACGAGGGGCCAGCGCTGGGCCGGGACGCCCTCGTCGTCGTACCCGAACGAGCCGAGCGCGCCGGGGATCGTCGCGTCGGCCGTCAGCGTGACGAGCTCGGAGCCGTAGCGGAGCTTTCGCAGTTGATCTGGCGTCATAAAACTTCCGCCCGCGAAGCTCAGCTCCATGCCCAGCGCGCGGTCCAGCTCCGTGGGGTGGCCGCACGACTCGTGGATCTGGAGGGCGAGCTGGTTCGTGTCGAGAACGACGTCGAACTCGCCCGCGGGGCAGGGCTCGGCGTTCAGGAGCTGAAGGGCCTCCTCACGGGCCCGCTCGGCGTTCTCCACGAGCTTCAAGGACTCGATGAACTCGAAGCCGCGGGCGGCGGTGTCGCCGCCGTGGGCGGCGGGGTAGGAGCGCTGCTGGGCCTCCCCGTTCGCGACGGCCTTCACTTCAAGGCCCCCACCGCTGTAGACGAAGCGCTGCGCGATCTCCGCGCCGTCGCTGCTCAGGAAGAGCTTCTCCACGGCGTGGAACCGCAGGTGGCTCTCCGCCGTCTGGACCTCGGGGGCCTTTCTCAAGATCTCGTCCGCCCGGAAGAGCAGCTCGAGCTTCGCATCCAGCGGGATCGCGAAGGGGTCGCGCTCGCAGGGGGACGCGTACTGCCCGCGCTGGGGCTCCCAGTCGTCGAGCCGGATGGGCTCCTTGACCGTTAAAGCCGACGCCTTGGCGATCTCGAGCGCGCGGCGGGCGACCTGCTCGATCTCTTGTTCCGTGAGGAAGGGGCTGGCGGCGAAGCCCCAGGCCCCCTTGTATAGCACCCGAATGCCGAAGCCCTCGTCTTGATGCTGGGTGAGGGCGGCGACTTGGCCGTTCCTCACCAAGATCCGCTCGGAGCGGTGCCGCTCCCAGCGGACGTCGGCGTACTCCGCGCCCTGGGCTTTGAGGGCTTGGAGGGCAGATTTTAGGCGCTCTACTTCTCCCTTGGGCGCGTACATATTGATGCCTTCACCTCCTAGCCCTTTTGCCCCACCATCTCGAGACGCAACGTGTCGAGGTCAAGCTTCTGCCGGGAGGCGTACAAAATTTCGATGGCCAAAAGGGCACCTCGGCGATCGTAGTCGAAGACGATCCCCGGCTGAACTTCATCACTCTCGGCGTACTCCCCCTCCCGTAGTTTGATCGTGAGGGTGTCCGTTTCCCTATCGTACACAACCCTCATAACGGGTCTCCCTCCTCCTGCTTCCAGTACTTGCGAATTCTTGAGGTCTTGTAAACAGTGATGACTCGACGCGTCCCCTGCTCCTCGCGATAGAACACCCGGAGCAACATCTCTTTACCCTCCTCTTTATCAAAGTAGCGACTTTGGGCTATGGGGTTCCCCTCGGCATCTTGAACGACCTGTTCGGGATCTTTGAGCACCTCCTCTACAAGCTCTTGTGATATCTTGCGCTCTCGGAGCTGCTCTCGAGCGTGCTCGGTGAAGATGATCTTGAGCTTGTTCATCTGTAGACTCGAGGAACCCCTTATCCCAAATACGGCCGCCTCCAGTCCCGCGCCGGGACGAGCGTCTCCTTGATGGCCCGCGGGCTGGTCCACCTGACGATATTCAGCCAGAAGCCCGCCTTGTCGTTCGTCCCCGAGTGGCGCGCCCCGCCGAAGGGCTGCCTCCCCACGATCGCCCCGGTCGGCTTGTCGTTGATGTAGAAGTTTCCGGCTGCAAATCTCAACACCCTTTCGGCTAAGGCGATCGCTCGACGGTCCTTGGCGAAGATCGAGCCCGTAAGCCCATATTCCGTCGCCTCGTCGCAGAGCTTCAGCGTCTGCTCATACTGATCGTCCGGGTAGATGTAGACGGTCAGCACGGGGCCGAAGATCTCCTCGCAGATGAGCTTGCCGCGCGGGTTCTTCGTCAGCACCACCGTGGGGTGGACGAACCAGCCCTTCTCGTCGCTGTACTCACCGCCATAGACGATCTCGTACTCGTCTTGGTGGGCTTTGGCGTGCTCGATGTAGCCCACGATCTTCTCGTAGGCGTCTCGGGTGATGATCGCGCCCATGAACACGCTGAGGTCCTCCACGGGGCCCACCTTCAGCTTGGGGAGCTCGTCGAGCATCTTCTGCTGGATCGTGGGCCACAGG
>WFPR01000233.1 GCA_015487455.1 Candidatus Bipolaricaulota bacterium | reverse complement strand
GGGGGCCGTCGCCCCGATCCCCAGCCCCGCGAACAGCGCTAGAAACCGCTTTTTCGTGCCCTGGGCGTCGGCGACGGCCCCCAGCACGGGGGCGAGCAGCGCCGTGAGCCCCAGCGCGACGGCGGCGGTGTAGCCCCAATACGCCGTCCTCAGGGGCGGGGGCAGGGGGGCGGCGGCCACGTCGGCGTAGAAGACGGGGAGCACCGCGGCCATCACCGTGGTGGCGAACGCGGAGTTGGCCCAGTCGTAGAGGGCCCAGGCCCACAGCTCCCGACGGCGGAGCCCCAGAGCGCGGAGCATCCCTCAGAGCAGAGCGCGATCGCAAGGGCTACAGGCGCGGCCCCTCGAGCGCCTCGATCTGGAGCAGCTCGACGGGCCGTCCCCACATGTGAACGCTCGCGACGTCCTTCAGCACCCGCGCCCGGAAGCGCACCCGCAGCCCGTCCTGCTGGAACTCCGCGGGGAGGTTGAGGGGCTCGTAGCGCGCGCCGTCGTCCGCGACGATCCCGTAAAAGCCCCCCTCCAGCTCCACGAAGACGACGGTGCCCGTGCCCTCGACGCGGGTCTCGACGGGCGGCGCCGGGGGCGGGCCGGGCCGCTCGTCCTGGGCGTGGAAGCAGCCCCCGAGGCCGAGGCCGAGCACCACCCCGACGAGCGCCGCCGTCGCCCTCCGCCGCCAGCGTGCGCGTGTGCGTTTGAGCGCGCGTCCTCCCTCCATGGGCCCTTAGCATAAGGCCCTCAAGGGCGCTGGGCAAGCCGCCCTCGTCGGGCTACAATGGCGGGCCATGGCGGGCGTGACCCGGGGCACGGTCGTGATCGAGCGCGTCGAGAGCCGAGCGCTGAAGGGCAACCCGCTGGGCGACCCCCACGTGCGCGAGGTGCCCGTTTATCTTCCGCCGGGCTACGAGAACGAGCAGGAGCGCTACCCCGTGATCTACGTCCTGGCGGGCTTCGGCGGCTTCGGCCGCGCGCTGCTCAACCGCCGGGGCTTCTCCGAGGCGCTCGACGAGCGCCTGGACCGCCTGATCGCCCAAGTCCGGATGCGCCCCGCGATCGTCGTGATGCCCGATTGCTTCACCCGCTACGGCGGCAGCCAGTACTTAGACTCAGAAGCGACCGGGCGCTACGAGACCCACCTCGTCGAGGAGCTGGTCCCGTTCGTCGACGCCCGGTACAGAACGATCCCGGAGCCCGCCTTCCGGGCCGTGATGGGGCGGTCGAGCGGCGGGTTTGGGGCCTTGGTGTTGGGGCTGCGCCACCCGGACGTCTTCGGGATCGTCGTCTCGCACAGCGGGGACATGGGCTTCGAGTACTGCTACCTGCCCGACTTCCCGCCCGCGATGATCGCGCTGGAGAGGCGCGGCGGCGTCCGGGGGTTTTTGGAGCAGTTCTACGCCAAGCCCAAGAGGACCCCCGAGGACTTCCTGACGATGAACGTGCTGGCGATGAGCGCCTGCTACTCGCCCAACCCCGCCGTCAAGCCCCACTTGTTCGACTTGCCCTTCGACCCCAGGACGGGCGAGCTGGTGCAGGCGGTCTGGCGGCGCTGGCTGGCCTGGGACCCGGTGCGGCTCGTCGAGCGGCCCGAGCACGAGGCCGCCCTGCGCCGGCTCAAGATCTTTGTGGACTGCGGCACCCGCGACGAGTATCGCCTGTACGCCGGGGCGCGGATGCTCTCGGCCCGCCTGCGCGCGAAGGGGATCGAGCACGTCTACGAGGAGTTCGACGACACGCATCGGGATCTGGACTACCGCTACGACCGCTCGCTCCCCTGGATCTCGGAGCAATTCCCAAGGGCTTAGCCGACGAGCGCTTGGAGGCGCTCGGGGCTCAGCTCCTCCAGCGATCCCACCACGGCGTCCGCCTGGGAGAAGTCGTTGTCGCGGGTGAGGCCGTTGGGGACGGCGATCACGCGCATCCCGGCCCGCTTGGCCGCCACCACGCCCTTCTCCGCGTCCTCCAGCACGACGCAGTCTGAAGGGCGGACCTCCAATCGCTCGGCCGCGACGAGGAACGGCTCCGGGTCGGGCTTGCTGCGCCGCACGTCCTCGTTCGTGACGATCACGTCGAAGAAGTCGCGCAGCTTCAGCCGGTCGAGCACGACGTCGACGGCGGGCCTTCGGGCCGACGTCACCAGCGCGAGCTTCAGCCCCTTTGCCTTGAGGGCGCGCAGCAGCTCGAGCGCGCCGGGCAGCAGCGCCAGGCGCCGTTCGGCCAGCTCCCGAAACAGCTCGTCCTTCCGGCGCATGAGCGCCTCCACGTCCAGCTTGCCCTCGAGCTTCTTGAGCTTTAAAACGTCGCGGGGGCCGAGCCCGCGCCGGATCCACAGCTCGGCGTACTCCTCCGGCGTGACCTCGACGCCGCGCTCCCGGAGCGCCCGCCGCCACGCCTCCAGGTGCAGCTCCTCCGTGTTGGTGAGGAGCCCGTCCAGGTCGAACAGGACGGCCTTGAGGGGCATCTTCGCTTAATTCCCCCTCAAGCGAAGCGTTGATGAAGCCAGAGCTAGAGCGTGAAGCGCAGGATCGCGCCGACGCCGTGCTCCGAGAAGCCCTCGTGCCGGGTGAAGACGTGCTCGATCTCGGCGTTCTGGGCGATGGCCTCCTCGACCATCTCGTCAATCAGGTCGTCCACGGGCTCCAGCTCGGCGCCGCAGAGCGGGCACGGCCCCGGCTCGAGCGCCAGATGGTGATCGTTCGGACAGGCGGCCCCCTTCGCCCGAAAGTCGTGCTGGACGACCAGCGTGTGCACTTGACCCAGCATGAGGGCGTTCAGCGTGGGCTCGAGCCCGACGACGCCTTTGTCTTTGTGGCCGTGCAGCTCGAGCAGCCTCCTGATCAGCCTCTCCTCGTGCTGGCGCTCCCAGCGCTGCGCGACCTTCAGGGCCTCCTCCTTGAGCCGGGCCTCGTTCCAGTCGGGCCGGGCGTGGAACTCGCCCGCCAGCCGTTCCTGAAGGTAGCTGTGCAGGTGGTCCTTCAGCCAGGGCAGGATTTTATCCTCGGGCGCCCCCAGGATCAGCAAGTCGAACTTCTTCCGCTGGAAGAGCTGGAACGTCCGGTCGGCCACGCGCTTTAAGTGCCGATGGACGTGGTCCTCAACGTGGCGCTGGATCCGGGTGTCGGCCAGCCCGCCCCAGACGCCGCTCCCCCTCGACCGCGTGAGCGAGACGCTCACCCGAGGCCGCGTGGGCGTGTCGTCCACCACGAAGACGTCGGGGTGCTCCTCGAAGTCGCCCAAGTACAGCGAGAAGAGCCGCGCCTTGCGCGCGTCCGTCACCAGCACGGCGTAGTGCTCGAACTCGTCGAGCAGGACCGTCAGCGGGCGGGTGTAGGGGTCGAACTCCACGACGACCCGGCTGGGGAGCGCCAGCGGCAGCCGGTACTCCTGCCAGAGCCCCTCGGCGCTGGCGAACAGCACCAGGAGCCGCGTGTTCTCGAAGCGCTCCCTGTTCTCGCGGACGTGCGCCTCGATGCGCTCGAAGAGCCTCTCCAGCTCGCGGAGCTGGGGCCGGGTGAAGTGCCCGCTTTGCTCCAGACGCTTGCCCGTCGTGTGCAGCAGCGAGTTCAGCTCGCTTATGACGTTCCGCGGCGGCGTGACGTTCAAGTAGACGCTGACGACGGGGTGCTCCCGGCTGCGGTGCTGCAGCAGCCGCTCGATCTGGTCGAGGTAGAGGACCATGGCCTTCCCCCTCCTTGACGACGGTGGGCCGAGCGTAGCGCCCGCCCCCGACGATTACAAGACGATTACAAGTCGAGCAGCTCGACCTGCTGGCCGTGGGGCTGGGTGAGGTCGACCCAGGCGGCCGAGCCGGAGATGAGCCGACCGGGGTTGACGATCAGCGTGTGGGCGACGCGGTCCCAGCCGCGCCGCTCGCTCTCGCCCGAGGCGGCGCAGAGCGTCGGGGCGTAGCTGTCGATGAACTCGGTGACGATGGGGTTGCCCTCCTCGCCGCCGAGCTTCCCCGTGGGCGGGACGGCCACCAGCAGCACCTTGAGGGGCTTCTCCGAGCGCCACAGCCCGCGCAGGAAGTACTCCGCCAGGCCCTTGGAGACGCGCACGACGTGGTCGCCGCTGTCCTCGTGGTGGGTCAGCTCCCCGCCGATCCCCTCGAGGGCCGTCTCGCCGTCCTCGAGCAGCGTCGCGTGCGCCAGGTGGACGTTCGGGAAGTCGACCTCGGCGTTCAGGCCCACCTTCAGGAACTCGCGCAGCGGGGCGTCCTCGGGGCCGGGGATCACCGCCGCGTAGACGCCCGTCCGCCCGAGCGCCTCGAAGAACCTCTCCAAGAAGACGAAGTCGTCGTGCAGGCGCTCCGCGGCCCGGCGGCGATCCGCAGGCCGCGGGGTGGGGTCGAGCACCCCGCCGACGAAGAGCAGCGCGTCGGGCTGGCGCGCGTTCAGCGCGTCCTCCAGCTTCTTGAGGGCCGCCTCGCTGCCGTGCAGCCGCCCGGCCACGAGAAACCGTCGAAGGGCCATCTCGTCTCACCCCCTTTCCGTCTCGACGCGATTTAGCAGGGTCGAATTTTGACTGCTAAGATTGTAGGCCCGCCGGGCGTCGCGGTCAAGTCGGAGCGCCCCCGCCCAGCCGAGCGCGAGGGGCGCGAGCGCCGCGACCCAGATCAACAGCATCTCGGTCCAGAAGAGCCACCAGCGCTGCAGGGGCTCCTGGAGGCGCCACGGGCTGAGGACGACGCCGAAGGGGAAGCGCAGGGCCGCGTCCAAGGCCGCGACCCCGGCCCCCACGCACACGGCCGCTCCGGCCCTCGTGAGCCACGACCCTGCCCGCCGATGGCCGCCCGTCGAGCCCTCCCCGGACGGGAAGGACGGGAAGGAGGAGAGCGCGTGAAAGGCCCAAGGCAGGCTCAGCAGCGCCCCCCAGGCCCACGCCGGCAGGCCCGGCCGCAGGGCCGCCAAGCCCTGGGTGTAGAGGAAGTGCAGCAGCAGGGGCGCGTAGGCCAGCGCGGTCAGCGCCCGCGCCGCGAGCCCAAGGCCGAGCGCGGCGAGCCCACGGGCCCTCGCCCTCAATCCCAGCAAGAGGCTGACCAGAAGACCCCATCCGAGCCCGAGGGCCGCGGCCCCCAGCCCGGCGGGCCCGATATAGAGCAGCGTGGAGCGCGCCCGCGCCATCAGCAGGGAGAGCACGTCGCGGCCCTCCGTGTCCGTGCCCAGCGGGTGCTCGAGCGACGGCGGCGCGGGCGGCGGGACCCGCGTGTCGAACTCGTTCAGGGCGTACGGGGGCGGGAGCAGCGCGCCCAGCCCCAGGACGATCAGGCCGAGCAAGCCCAGCTTGAGGGCCGAGCGGGAGAACGCCCGGCCTTGGGTCGGTTCAGTCGGGGGCTCGACCGGCCGCGACGGGCTCAAGCGCAGCTCCAGGAGGGTTTTGGCCGCGAGGACCCCGAGCAGGAACAGCCCGGCCAGCGCGGAGTTCAGGCCCGAGAGCAGGGGGAAGTCGTCCTCAACCCACGCCCGGCTCCGCAGCGGGCCGAGCCCCAGCCAGTGGTACGTCGCCTCGACGGCCGGGAGCAGCCCGAGCGCGAGCGCCAGGAAGACGGCCCAGGCCCCCAGC
>WFPR01000232.1 GCA_015487455.1 Candidatus Bipolaricaulota bacterium | reverse complement strand
TCTTCGGCCCGCTCCTCCAGGAAGCGCTGGATCTCGTCGGGGCCCCAGTCGGGGAAGGCCGACTTCACCAGCGCCGCGGCCCCCGCGACGTGGGGGCTCGACGCGGACGTCCCGCCGAACGCCGGGCGGAACGTGCGGTTGGCGACGCCGTTGGGCGCCGCGAGGTCCGGCTTGATCCGCCCGTCGGGCGTGGGCCCTTGGGAGCTGAAGGGCTCCAGCCGCCCCCTCAGGTCGACCGCCCCCACGCTCACGACGAACCGCGACATCTCCGGCTCGGTGAGCCCCGCGCTCCCCTCCGGCACGACGTACTGGGGGCGGACGTTGCGGGAGAGCAGCAGGCTCAAGCGGCTCGCCCGCTCCCCCCGGGTCCGCACGATCTTGAGCTCGTAGTTCCCGGCCTTGGGGATCTCGACGACGAGGGCTTCCAGGGGCCAGCTGTTCCGCGGGCCGGCGCGAAAGCTCCGCTCCACCTCCTCCCCGTCCTCGTCGTAGAGCACGAGGTCGTAGTCGGTGCGGCCGCGGCGGAAGCAGGGGTCGTCCCACCAGAGGAGGGCGAACACCCGATCGCCTTCCTCTAGATTGCGCAGGGTCTGGCCCTCGTCCTCGGGCTCGACGAGGAAGTTGTGGACGTTGTCGCCGTCGGGGTCCTCGAACACCCCGGCCCAGTGCTGCTTGCCGTCGTTGCCCGCCGAGGCGGCCCAGAAGATCCCCTTCGCGCGGGCCTCCTCGAAGATCGGGTCGAGGAAGCCCGTCCCCTCGTAGGGGCAGCCCGTGGTGAGGAACCCGAACGAGGTGTTGATGACGTCGACGCCCTCCTCGATGAGCCACCGCACCGCCGCCTCCATCTCGACGTCGGTGTTGAAGTTGACCAGGTACAGCGTGGCCTCGGGGGCCATGTCGTAGACGATCTCGGCCACGGCCAGGCCGTGGCGCTGGCTGGTGTTGTCGCACTCGCGGCACTCGATGTCGCCGTCGGCGCGGAAGGAGCGGGCGATCACCCGCTCCTCGGGCGGCAGCTCCCGCCCCAGCAGCCGCTTGTACCCGATGAAGCCCGAGTCGAGGACGGCCACCTTCACCCCTTGGCCCTTGATCCCCGCCTCGTGCCACCGATCCGCCCCCGTGAGGGCCACGCCCTCGCTGACGATGGCCCCTTGGCTCACGACGGGAACGAGCGGCGGCCGGATGTAGAGCACCTCCGGCCGCTTGGCCAGGGGCTTGAGGGCCTCTTGGGGGAGCCGCGCTTGGAGCTTCGCGCCCACGGCGACCTCCACCCGACCCCCGAGCCCCTCGACGGCCCTCCGGACGCGGGGCAGGTCGCTCGGGCCCCGGACCTCGACGACCACGCGGAGCCGGTCGTCGCCCCGGAGCGTCACCGGCGCGAAGGGGGACGCGGCCCCCAGGCCCAGCAGGAGCTTGGGCCGCAGGAGGGCCTCGTGGACCTTCGCCTCCTCCCCTTCCCCTTCACCGTCCGCCCTCCCCGCGCCCGCGACCGACACGGCCGACGTCGCGGGGATCAAGGCCGCCACCGAGAGGGAGAGGAGGGCGAGCCCCAGGAGCCACAGCCCACAACGGCGTCGCGTTCGTCGTCCCCTCATGGTTTGTTCACCACGCTCGCCTTTTTGGTGTTTTGTTTTGGCGGGACCACTGTAAAGCTTTCAGCCTGGGTCGTCAACCCGACCCTGCGCTTTGGAGGCCGTCAGGGTCCGCCCCGTTTGCGGTACAATCCCCCACAAGGGGGCCGCACGCACGACCATGGCTCAGGGGGGAGAAGGCCGCCGCCACCGCCATGAAGGGCGATCCTTCGAGCGCTCGCTGAGGGAGCTCGATCGGACCCTCCAGGGCGGGGCGCGTTACCGGCGCCACCCGCCGGAGGGCGTCCTGAGGAGGTACGTCCAGGGGGCGCTTCCCGAGCCCGACCCCGACTCCG
The DNA here is from genome assembly GCA_015487455.1 of Candidatus Bipolaricaulota bacterium. GTDB lineage: Bacteria > Bipolaricaulota > Bipolaricaulia > RBG-16-55-9 > RBG-16-55-9 > S012-72. Next base: position 277 of record WFPR01000232.1, on the reverse strand, counting down.
ACCCTGACCCCGGAAACGCCCTTCCGCGCGCGATCCACGGCGAGGCCGACCTCCTGGGATGGTTGGAGGGAAGGCAGGGGTGGCCCCTGACGGTCGTGTCGCTGCACGTCCTGAGCTGTAGGCGCTGCCGCCGGCGCGTCGCCCTCCTGCGGAGGCTGGAGACCCGCCGCCGACAGCTTGAGGGGCTCCTGCCCAAGTGGAAGGGGATACAAAGGACGCTGACGTTCTTGCTGCTCCGGCCGTCGTGGCTCCGGCCGTCCACGGCGGTCCTGCTGGT
>WFPR01000231.1 GCA_015487455.1 Candidatus Bipolaricaulota bacterium | reverse complement strand
GTCTTGCGCTACGCGCGGGCCCACGGCTTCCACGACTTCGACGGGCTGGTGGGCATCCCCGGCACGGTCGGGGGCGCCCTGGCGATGAACGCGGGCATCCCCGAGTTCACCATCTCGGAGCTGGTGCGCTCCGTGGTCGTGCTGACGGAGAAGGGCCGGCTTCGAAGGCTCCCGAGGGAGGCGTGCGGCTTCGGCTACCGCACCAGCGTCTTTCGGGGGCGCCCTTGGGTGATCGTGGCGGGGGAGTTCGGGCTGGGCGGCCCCCGGCGCTTCGACCCTCAAGAGCTGCTCGCGCGGCGCCGCCGGAGGCAGCCCTTGGGGCGGCCGAGCCCCGGCTGCGTCTTCCGCAACCCGTTCCCGCCGGGGCGGGGGCCGACGGCCGGGCAGCTCCTCGAGTGGGTCGGGCTCAAGGGGCGCCGCTGCGGCGGCGCCCAAATCTCCCCTGTCCACGCGAACTTCGTCCTCAACGTCGGGGGGGCCACCGCGGCCGACGTCCTGCGGCTTATTGACATTGCGCGGAAGAAAGTGTATAAAGAGTTCAACGTGGAGCTACGGTTGGAGCTTGCGGTGGTCTCCAACGCGCGCCTCCGGTGAGAGGGAGAAGGCTGCGGGCGATCGGCCTCGGCGGGGGGATGCTCTTCCTGATCGGGATTTGGGGGCTGCTGGAGCGGGGGCCGCCCGTCGTCGAGGAGGTCGCCGTCGAGGGTGGTGAGAGGATCGTAGCCGCGCAGGGCCGCGTGGGCAGCGTCCTTCAGCCGGGCACCCCCTGGACCGCCCAGGTCCGGGAGGCGCTTCTTCAAGAGCTTCAGCGCCTTCCCGGGGTCAAGCGCGCTTCTGTCCAGACGGAAAAGGGGGCGAGGGGCCTGCGGGTGCGCGTTCGGGTTGAGGAGCGCGAGCCCTACGGCCTCGTCCGGCTGAGCGCCCTCCGTCCCCCCCTCTGGTGGGTCGACCCCGAGGGGGTCCTCGTCCAGCCCGTCGCCGCCGAGGACGAGCGCGCCCTGTTGGGGGGGGCCGGGCTGCCCGTCGTAACGGGCCCCGGCTTGAGTTTGGAGGAGACGCCCCAAGGGCGGCGGATCGGCCCGGCGCGGGCCCGCCAACTCGTCGCGGAGTTCTACGCCCTCCCCGGGCGCTGGCTCGCCCAGCTGGCGCGCTTGGAGGTCCGCCCCTTCGACCTCGTCCTGGAGACGCGCGACGGGCGGCAAATTTATTTGTCTTTGGGCGGTCTGCGCGAGGGGCTCGCCCGCGCCCGGCGGGCGATCGCGGCCCTGGAGCGCGCGCAAATCCGCTGGAGGGCGCTCGACCTGCGCGTGGAGGGGGAGCTCGTCCTGAGGCCATGAGCGGCCCACTTGACAAGAGGGGAGGCCCTGAGCCAATATGGACGCGATCACCCCGCCTGAGGCGGTGAGAGGGATGAGACGATGGTGAGAGGGACAGGGGGGCTCATCGTCGGGCTGGACATCGGGACCACCAAGGTCGTGGCCCTGGTCGGGTCCGTGGAGAACGGCGTGATCGAGATCATCGGCATGGGCAAGGCCCCGTCGCACGGGCTCGAGAAGGGCGTCGTGGTCGACATCGGGGAGACGACCGCGTCGATCAAGCGGGCCATCGAAGAGGCCGAGAACATGGCCGACGTCCGCATCGAGCGCGTCTACGCGGGCATCGCCGGGAAGCACATCCAGTCCATCAACAACTCGGGGACGGTCTCGATCAGCCGCGACAATCGGGTGATCACCGTCGACGACGTGAGGCGGGTCATCGAGACGGCCCAGGCCATCCAGCTCAGCCCCGACCAGGAGATCATCCACGTCATCCCGCGACAGTACATCGTCGACGGGCAGGAGGGCATCACCGACCCCGTCGGCATGACGGGGACGCGCCTGGAGGTCGACGTCCACATCGTCACCGGCTCGATGACCGCCGTCCACAACATCTACCGCTGCGTGGAGAACTTGGGCCTCGAGATCGAGCGGATCGTGCTGCAGCCGTTGGCCTCCAGCTACGCCGTGCTGACGGAGGCCGAGAAGGAGCTGGGCGTGGTGCTCATGGACATCGGCGGCGGCACCACGGATATCGCCATCTTCCGCCGCGGCGACATCTGGTTCTCCAAGAGCCTGCCCATCGCGGGGGAGCAGATCACCAACGACATCACCGTGGGGCTCAAGGTCGAGTACCAAGAGGCCGAGCGGATCAAGCGGGAGATCGGGCTGCCCCGCGTGGACGAGGTCAGCGGCGAGGAGCGCTTCGAGATCACCACCATCGGCGGCGAGAAGAAGAGCGTCAGCAAGCGGAAGCTGGCCAAGATCATCGAGCCCCGCTTGGAGGAGCTGTTTGATCTGGCCATGGGCGAAATTGAGGACGCGGGCTACCGCGATCTCATCCCGGCGGGGATCGTGCTCACGGGCGGGACGGCCCTGCTCAAGGGCCTCCCCGAGTTCGTGCAGGAGCGCTACAACGTCGCCGTGCGGCGCGGGCGCACCCCCCAGGGCATCCACGGCCTGCGCGACATCGTCGAGAGCCCCATCTACGCCACCGCCATCGGGCTGCTCAAGTACGCCCTGGAGTCGAAGGAGTTCCCCTACCGCTACGAGGACTACGGGCTGGGCTGGGGGCGCCCGCGGGCCGAGCGCGACCGCGACCGCGAGCGCGGCCGCCCCAAGCGCTGGTGGGTGGCCAACGGCCGCCAGGAGGAGTCCATCCTCGCCAAGGTCCTCCGCTGGCTGAACCGCGTCTTCCGAGGGGCGGCGCATTAAGGAGAGGGACGGGGAAGGGGGGAGGCTGCGGTGGTGATCGAGAGGGCGATGCGGCGCAACGGCCTGGCGCGCATCCGGGTGATCGGGGTCGGCGGCGGGGGCTGCAACGCCGTCAACCGCATGATGAAGGCCAAGATCAAGGACGTGGAGTTCGTCGCCGTCAACACCGACGCCCAGGTGCTCGAGGTGAACGAGGCGCACCAGAAGGTCCAAATCGGGCCGAAGGTCACGGGCGGGCTCGGCGCCGGGGGCAACCCCGAGGTCGGGCGCAAGGCCGCCGAGGAGTCCGAGGCCGAGCTGCGCGATCTGCTGGAGGACGTCGACATGGTCTTCCTCACGGCCGGGATGGGCGGCGGGACGGGGACGGGCGCCTCGCCCGTGATCGCCCGCCTCGCCCGCGAGGCCGGGGTGCTCACCGTGGCCATCGTGACGAAGCCCTTCTCGTTCGAGGGCCGAGCGCGGGCCGAGCGGGCCAAGAAGGGCATCGAGGAGCTGCGCCAGTACGTCGACACCCTCATCATCATCCCGAACGACCGCCTGCTCAAGGTCGCGCCCCCGAACATGCCCCTGATGCAGGCGTTCGAGCTGGCCGACGATATCTTGAGGCAGGGCGTCCAAGGGCTGACGGACCTCATCACCACGCCGGGGATGATCAACCTCGACTTCGCCGACGTGGAGGCCTGCATGCGCGGCGCGGGCACGGCGATGATGGGCATCGGCGAGGGGGAGGGCGAGGGCCGCACCCGCGAGGCGGCCCGCAACGCGGTCACCAGCCCGCTGCTCGAGGGCTCGATCGAGGGCGCCCAGAAAGTGATCTTCAACATCACCGGCGGGCTCGACCTCACCCTCGAGGAGGTGACGGAAGCGGCCCAGCTCATCCGCGAGGCCGTCTCGGAGTCGGCCGACATCTTCTTCGGCGCGACGGTCAGGGAGGGCTACGAGAAGGTCAAGATCACGCTGATCGCCACGGGCTTCAAGCCGGTCGAGGAGCACGAGCTGGAGGAGTTCGACCTCGAGGCCGAGGAGGACTTGAAGCCGTACGCCTACCCGCTCAACCACGATCGGGTCGGCGCCCGCGCCCGGGAGCGCGGCCTGGGGGCGGGCGACTGGGACATCCCCACGTTCATCCGCCGCCGGGGTCGCGACCGCGAGGACGAGGACTGAGCCCACCCCGCTGCTCCCGCGCCACGCGTTTCCATCCCACCCTTCCCGCCCGTTCACCCTCACCCCCTAAGGGGGCGTCACGCCGATGGCCATCAAGGTGCTGCTGGACACGGACATCGGGACGGACATCGACGACGCGGTCTGCTTGGCTTATCTGCTCGTCCAGCCCGAGTGCGAGCTCCTGGGGATCACGACCGTGACGGGCGAGGCCGAGAAGCGGGCGCGGATCGCGAGCGCCCTCTGCCGCGCCGCGGGCAGGGAGGTCCCCATCTACCCGGGCGCGGAGGAGCCCCTGCTCGTCGCCCAAAAGCAGACGCGCGCCGAGCAGGCCGAGGCCCTGGCGAAGTGGCCCCATCGGGAGGCGTTCCCCAAGGGCGAGGCCGTCGCGTTCCTGCGGCGCACGATTCGGGCGCATCCCCATGAGGTTGTGCTGCTCACGATCGGCCCCTTGACGAACGTCGCGCTGCTGTTCAAGACGGACCCCGAGATCCCCCGGCTGCTGCGGGCGCTGGTGCAGATGTGCGGCGTCTACGAGCGCTTCCCCCCGGGGCGGCTCACGGAGTGGAACGCCAAGGGCGACCCGCACGCCACGGCCGTCGTCCTCCGCGCCGGGGTGCGGGTGCACCGCCTGATCGGGCTCGACGTCACCACCCGGGTGCGCTTGAGCGCCCAGGAGGTGCGGGAGCGCTTCTCCGGGCACGGACTGCTGCGCTGCGTGCTCGACTTCGCCGAGATCTGGTTCCGGGAGCGGGACGAGATCGTCTTCCACGACCCGCTGGCGGCGGCCACGGTCTTCGCGCCCGAGCTGTGCGCGTTCGAGCGCGGGCGGGTGGAGGTCGAGCTGGGGAGCGAGCGGCTCCGGGGCTTCACGCACTGGGCGCGCGACCCCGAGGGGCCGCACGAGGTCGCCTTGGGCGTCGACCCCGAGCGCTTCTTCGAGCACTTCTTCGGCTCGTTTAAACGCGACTAGATCTCCCCCCAGTGCCGCCCGACCTTGACCTCGACCTTGAGCGGGACCTTCAGCTCGAGCACGCCCTCCATGACGCGCCGGATGAGCGGGGCGCAGCGCTCGGCGTCCCGCTCGTCGGCCTCGAAGATCAGCTCGTCGTGGATCTGCAGGAGCATCTGGGCGGGCAGCTCGCCCCGCTCAATGCGCTCGTACAGGCGGATCATCGCGAGCTTCATGAGGTCCGCGGCGCTGGCCTGGATGGGCATGTTGATCGCCTCGCGCTTGGCCCGCGCGTCCAGCGGCGGGCGGAAGTAGCGCTTCCGCCCCAGGAGCGAGGTCACGTAGCCCTGCTCCTCCGCCTGGCGGACGATCCGCTCCATGTAGGCCTTGACGCCGGGGAAGCTCTGAAAGTAGCTCTTGATGAACTCGTTCGCCTCGTGGCGGGAGATCTTGGCCCACTGGGCCAGCCCGTAGGCGCTCATCCCGTAGGCGATCCCGAAGTTGATGCGCTTGGCGATGTCTCGCTGCTCGGGCGTGACCCGCTCCAACGGGACCTTGAAGATCGTGGCCGCGGTGCGGGCGTGGATGTCCTCGTCGCGCTGGAACGCCTCGATGAGCCCCCGATCGCCCGTGACGTGGGCCAACACGCGCAGCTCGATCTGCGAGTAGTCGGCCCCGATCAGCACCCGGCCGGGCGGGGCCACGAACGCCCGGCGAATCCGCGCCCCGATCCCCCGCACGGGGATGTTCTGCAAGTTGGGGTTTGAGGAGCTCAAGCGTCCAGTGGCCGTGACGCTCTGGTTGAACGACGTGTGCACCCGGCCCGTGACGGGGTGGATGTGCTCGGGGAGCTTTCGAACGTACGTGCTGAGCAGCTTCTCCAGCTCCCGGTAAGCCAAGAGCTTCTCGGGGAAGGGGTGCTGGGTCTGGGCGGCCAGCTGCTCCAAGACCGTGGCGTCTGTGGACGGCCCCGTCTTGGTCCGCTTGAGCACGGGGAGCTTCAGCACGTCAAATAGAATGTGCGCGACCTGCTTGGGCGAGTTCGGGTTGAACTCCCGCCCGGCGAGCTGGACCAGCTCTTGCTTGAGCTGCTCCAGATAGACTTCGAGCTCCTTGGCTTGTTCTTCGAGCACCTGGGGGTCGAGGAGGATGCCGTTCAGCTCCATGTGGGCGAGCACGGGGATGAGCGGCAATTCGACTTCATGGAGCAGCCGCTCCAGGCCCTCGTCCCTCAGCTTGGGGAGCATCGCCGCCTTAAGCCGCAGGACGACCTCGGCGTCGGCGACGGCGTACGCCGCCGCGCGGTCGAGCGGCAGCTCCCCGACGCTCGCCACCCCCAGCTCCTTGAACTTGCGCACCCCGTGGCCCAGATAGCGCAACGCCAGCTCGTTGAGGTCCTTGCGGCCCTCGGGATCCAAGAGATATCCGGCCAGCATCGAGTCGAACGCGATGCGCGCAAGCTCGATCCCGGCGCGCTTGAGCAGCTTGTAGTCGTATTTGAGATTCTGCCCGACCACGCCCAGCCGCCCGCCCTCGAGGCGGGGCTTGAGCGCCTCCAGCACGAGTTCGGGGGGCAGCCCGTCCCCGCTCGGGCCCCCGCTCGAGCCCTCGGCGGGACTCAGGGGGACGTAGACGCCGCGGCCGGGCTCGAAGGCCAGCGCGATCCCGACGATCCGGGCCGTGAGCTCGTCCTCGCTCGTCGCCTCCAGATCGAGCGACACCTCTTGGGCGTGATCGAGGCGCTCTACAAGCCGTTCAAGCTGCTCGCGCGTCCGGACGATCTCGACGGCGATCTCCGGCCCCTCGGCGGGCTTCCCCTTGGGCTCCCGATCCAGTCCCAGCTCCTTGAGCAGGCTGCGGAACTCGAGCTCCTCGAACAGCTCGCGGACGCGCGCCCAGTCGGGCTCCCGCCAGACGCACCGCTCGAGGGGGTCGGGGTCGCGG
>WFPR01000230.1 GCA_015487455.1 Candidatus Bipolaricaulota bacterium | reverse complement strand
CTCGATGCCCAGCTCGAGACAGCGCCGCTCGACGGCCTCCACGAGCCTCCGGGCGATCCCCTTGCGGCGGTGATCGGGGTGGACGGCCACCCGGTTGATCCAGCCCTTGCGGCCGTCGTGGGTGCCCAGCACCGAGCCCACGATCTGGCCGTCCAGCTCCGCGACCAGATAGATGGCGGTGGGCAGCCGAAGTTGCTGCTCTATAGCCGAGCGGCTGTCGCGGCCCTGGGGCTTGTAGGGGAGCCCGGCGGCCTCCCAGAGCGCAATAACGGCGTCGTAGTCCTCCGGCCTCATCTCGCGAAGGGTGATCTCGTCCACCATAGCGGGTAAAGCATAGCGGATGGGCGCCGTTTTGCCCACGTCGGGCCGCGGGGTACAATGCCCACGGTGATCCCGATGGCGCAACTCGTCTTGAAAGATCGCGAGGTGGAGGCGCCCTACCTGCTGAGGATCTTCGACGTGAGCCCCCAGGAGTTCGAGGCGCTCACCGACGAGGACGTCAAGGCCGAGCTCTTCGACGGGGTGATGATCGTGCACTCGCCCACGACCCTTCGCCATGAGGATCTGCAGGGGTTCCTGTTGAGCACCATGCGCATCTACGCCGAAACGAAGGGACTGGGGAAGGTGACGGGGCCGAACGCGCTCATGCAGCTTACGCCGGAAAGACGCTTTGCCCCTGATGTGTTGTTTGTGCGCGCCGAGCGGGTGCCCACGCCGCTGCCGCCCGAGCTGGAAGGCCCCGCGGATCTCGTGGTGGAGGTGCTTTCGCCCTCCACGCGCCAGTACGACCTCCGCGAGAAGCGCTTCGCCTATCGGGAGGGGCAGATTCCGGAGATCTGGCTGGTGGACGGCGAGCAACGGCGGGTCATCGTCGATCAACTCGATCGGGAGCGTGGACGGTATCGGGCACGCACCCTGCGCCGCGGGCTTCTGCGCTCAGAGAGCCTGCCGGGCTTCTCGCTGAAGGTCGAGTGGCTTTGGCAGGAGCCCCTGCCGCCCTTGAGCGAGGTTTTGAGTCACCTGGGGCTCAAAGTATAATGAGCCATCCCTGGAGCAAAGGGGAGGAAAGACGATGAAGCTCGGATACACGATTCTTTACGTGCCGGACATGGCTCAAGCCGTGGCGTTCTACCGAGACAAGCTGGGGCTTACCCCTACTTACGAGTCCGACGACTGGACGGCCTTCGACGCAGGCGGGCACACCCTGGCCCTTCACGCCTCGGAGGCCCAAGGGCAGACCCAACGCGCGGGGCTCTTCTTCGTGGTCGACGACGTGGACGCCGCTTACGAACGCCTCAAGCAGAAGGGCGTCGAGTTTCTCACAGAGCCCCAAGACCAGCCGTTCGGGTTCCGCACCGTGGAGTGCAAGGATCCCTTTGGCAATGTCGTCGAGCTGGGGACCCCTCTAGACTAAACGAGTCAGCCGTAAAACCCCCGTCCCTGCGCGGCGTACTCCCTCAACAGCCGTGGCACCTCGTAGCGCTCGTCCCCGTATTTCTCGCGCATCTCGTCGAGCTTTTGGACGATCTTCTCGATCCCGATCTCGTCGGCCTTGGCGCACGGCCCCTTGGGGAAGCCGCCGCCCAGCTGCATCGCCAGATCGATCTCGTGGGGGTCGGCCACGTCGTCCTGCACAAGCCGGGCGGCGATCGCGGCCATCATCGCGTAGAGGGGCAGCGGGTCGAACCCCTCCGCGTCCTCGGGCTTGTAGTCCGGCCCCTTCCCACCCGCGTAATCGTAGAAGCCCTTGCCCGTCTTGCGCCCCAGCTCGCCCTTTTTCACTTTCTCCTCGAGGATGGGCGGGTTCGGCAGGCCCGCCTCCTTGCGCACGTTGTACCCGATATCAAGCCCCGTGAGATCCGCCAGCTCAAACGGCCCCATCGGGAACCCTTCCTGCTTCATGCGGGCGTCGATCGCCCGAATAGAAATGTTCTCGCGGCTGGCCTGCCACATCGCCTCCCCGATGAAGCCCTCGAACACAGAACTCGTGATGAACCCGCGCACGTCCTTGCGGCAGACGACGGGGGTCTTCTTGAGCTTCTTGGCCAGCTCGACCGTGAGCCCCACCGCCTCGTCGCTCGACTTCTGGCCCCGAATCACCTCAACAAGGGGCATCATCACCGCGGGGTTGAAGAAGTGCATGCCCACGACCCGTTCAGGGCGGGAAGTGGCCTCGGCGATCTGGGTGATGGGCAGCGAGCTGGTGTTCGTCGCCAACACGGCGTGCTCGGGCGCCCACTCGTCCAATTTGCGGAACAAATCGCGCTTGAGCTCCAGATTCTCGGGCGCGGCCTCGACCACGAAGTCCGCGTTCTCGACGGCGGCCTTGAGATCGGCCGTGGGCGCGATCCGCGCCAACGTGGGCTCGATCTGCTCTTGGGAGATCAGGCCCTTCTCGGCGAGCTTCCGCAGGCTCCAGGCGATCCGCTGCTTGCCCTGCTCGGCCAGCTCCTGGGTGATGTCGTAGAGCTTGACGTCGTAGCCCGCCAGCGCCGCCAGCTCGGCGATCCCGTGGCCCATCGTCCCGGCCCCGATCACCGCGATCGTCTTGATGTTCTCAACTTGAACTTGGGCTTGAGCCTGAACTTGAGCGCCCATACGAGGACGAGCCTCCTCCCTTTTCGATGTGACGGTTTAGACTACGCCCTTGGCCCGCAGCTCGTCAATCTCTTCAGGGGAGTACCCCAGCTCCTCGAGCACGCTTCGGGTGTGCTCCCCGAGCGCGGGGGCCGGGCGATCCTCTCCCCCTTCCCCGGGAAAGATGCGCACGGGAAACGCGATCCCTGGCGGCGCAAGCAGCCCCCGCTCCTGGACGTGTTCGTCCTGCGCGACTTCGTTCAGATGCAAAACGGGCGCGACGGGGACCTCCGTGGGCTCGAGCTGCCGGAGCCACTCCTCCAGGGTCTTCGAGCGAAAGATCCCCCTCAATCGCGCGAAGATCTCGTCGCGCCTTTGAGCGTCGAACTGATGGGCGGAGAACTCGGGCACCCCCAGCGCCTCGCAGAGCCTCCGCCAGAACTTCTCCTCCAAAGCCCCGACGGCGAGCCAGCGCCCGTCCCTCGTCTCGTAGAGCGCGTAGCAGGGGAAGGCCCCCGTGAGCACCTGCTCGTCGGGTCGCACGGCCCGCCCCGTGGCGAGCGTCTCGGCCAGGTGCAGCGCGAGCCACGAGATCACGGCGTCCGTGAGCGAGACGTCCAGGTGGCACCCCTCACGATCGCGGGACGGGGAGCGCTCCCGCGCGAGCAGGGCGCTCACGATCGAGAGGGCCGCGAGGGTCGCGCCCGCCAGGTCCGCCACGGGGACGCCCGGGATGACGGGCTCAGACCGCCCCGTCAGGCTGAGCAGCCCGGCCCGCGCGACGTAGTTGACGTCGTGGCCGACGTGGTCGCGATAGGGGCTTCGCTGGCCGTAGCCCGAGATCGAGCAATACACGAGGCGCGGGTTGACGGCCCGAAGGCGCTCGTCGTCGATCCCAAGCCGTCGGGCGACGCCGGGCCGGAAGCCCTCGACGACCACGTCGCAGCGCTCGACGAGCTTGTAAAAGACAGCGCGGCCCTCGGGCTGCTTGAGGTCGAGCGTGAGGCTCTTCTTGTTGCGGTTGAGCGCCTCGAAGCGGGCGCTCCGGCCCCCGACGAAGGGCGGCACCCGGCGGACGGGGTCGCCCACCCGGGGCTCCTCCACCTTGATCACCTCGGCGCCCAGGTCCGCCAAGAGCAGCGTCGCGTACGGCCCCGGCAGCAGGCGCGTCAAGTCCAGCACCCGCACGCCCTTCAGCCAATCCCTCACGGCGGCCTCCGGGCCATGCTAAGCCCCTCCTTGAGCGGCGTCAACCGAGCTTGACACCCCGAAGGGGGGCGCGGCATAATGGCCGCCCTCCCCCGGCGAGCCATGAGCGATATTCAGAGAGCCACCGCGCCGTCCTCGCCGTCCGCCGACGCCTCCGCCGCCGCCCGGCGGACGCCCGCGCCCCCGAACGACCCCTACTTCCTCGCCTACGCGCTGGCCAACGCCGCGCAGGGCGGGGCCTCGCTGCTCACGCCGCTGTTCATCGCGCTGGTGCTGGGCGGCGGCCAGCGGGAGGTCGGGCTGACGATCAGCCTGTCGAGCGTGGCGGGGGTCGTCGCCGGGCTCGTCTGGGGGCGCTTGAGCGACCGCCTGGGACGGCGCAAGCCCTTCGTGCTGGTGGGCTTCGGCGGCGTGGCCGCCGGGCTCACGGCGATCGCCGGGGTGCACAGTTTAGGCGCGCTGCTGCTCGCCCAGGTCGCGCTCACGTTCCTCTGGATGGCCGCCGCGGCCGTGATCCCCCCGCTGGCGATCGAGGGCGTCCCCCGCCCGCTGTGGGAACGTCGCCTCGGCGCCCTGAACCGCTTCGGGGCCCTCGGCTGGATGGGCGGGCTGCTGCTGGGCGCCCTCTGGATGCGCGGCTTGGTCGAGCCCGCCCAGGGGACGGACGAGGTCGCCCTGCGCGGGCTGTATTTGCTGCTGGGGGCGCTGGCCGCCGTGGCCGCCCTGCTCGCCGCCCTCTGGATCCACGAGCCCCCGCAGCGCGTCGACCGGCGCTTCAAGGGGCTGCTGCCCGCCGTCGCGCTCGCCTGGGAGCGGCTCCGCTTCGCCCCCATCGCGCTCCTCCACCTGCTGCCCACGCCCCGGACGCTCTGGAGCTGGCTCCGCGGCCGCACCGCCTTCGGCGTGCCGCTCACCCGCTTCTTCCAGAGCGTCGTCGTGTACCACGTCGGGTTCTCGGCCTTCTGGGTGACGATGCCCCTGTACCTCAAGGACGCCCTGGGGCTCGACCCCTCGCTCATCTTCGCCCTCTTCGTGCTGCACCAGGGGACGTCCGCGCTGATGAACCCCTACGTGGCCCGGCTGGCCGAGCGCTACCGCACCCGCTACCTCCACCGGGCGTTCCTGGTGCTGCGGGCGGCCCTCACGCTGGTCGCCGCGGCCCTGCCGCTGCTCCAGGGCCCCGCGCGGCTGGGGACGCTCGTCGCCTTCTTCACGCTGACGGGCGTCAGCTGGGCGGTCATCAACGTCTCCGCGACGGCCATCATCTCCAAGCGCGTGCGGACGGGACGGCGGGGGCAGGCCATCGGGACGTACCAGGCGGCCATCGGGATCGGGAGCATCCTGGGGGCACTCCTCGGCGGGCTCCTGGCCGACCGGAGCTACCCCGCAAACTTCGCGTTCGCCACGCTGTGCATCGTGGCCGGGCTGCTCATGACGCGGCGGCTCCCGCTCCGGCTCCGCCCCGAGGCACGCGAGCGCGAGCGCGAGCGCGCTCACGCCCCACCCCCGCCGAGCCGAGCATGATTTGGCTCGACTTGAAACCCCACGTCTTGCAGGCCACAATGTGAGCACACCACACGGCGAACGAGCAGAGGGGGGAAGGCGGGCCGCTCACCATGGTCGCGATCTCAAAGCGCGCCCAGGAGACGCAGTTCTCGCCCATCCGAAAGCTCAAACCCCTGGCCGACGAGGCGATTAAGCAGGGCAAGCGCATTTACAACCTCAACATCGGCCAGCCCGACGTCCCCACCCCCCGGGCGTTCCGCGAGGGCCTAAAAGACGTCCCCGACGTGATCGCCTACAGCCCCTCCCAAGGGCTCGACGAGGCCGTGGACGCCTTCCGCCGCTACTACCGCGACCTGGGGATCGACCTCAAACGGGAGGAGCTGGTCATCACCACGGCGGGCAGCGAAGCCCTGCTCTTCGCGTTCTTGGCCGTGGCCGACCCCGGCGACGAGATTTTAGTCCCGGAGCCCTTCTACACGAACTACAACTCGTACGCGACGATGGCCTCCATCCAGCTCGTCCCCCTGGAGACGGCGCCCGAGACGGGCTTCCACCTCCCGGGGCGCGAGGCCATCGAGCAAAAGATTACAGAACGCACCAAGGCGATCTTGATCTGCAACCCCAACAACCCCACCGGGACGGTCTACACGCCCGAAGAGCTTCACACCCTCAAGGAGATCGTCCTCGAGCGCGACCTGTTCTTGATTTCAGATGAAGTCTACCGGGAGTTCGTCTACGACGGGCTCGCGCACACGAGCGCGCTGCAGCTGGAGGGGCTCGAGGAGCGGGCGATCGTGTGCGACAGCATCAGCAAGCGCTTCTCCGCCTGCGGGGCGCGCCTGGGCGCGATCGCCAGCCGCAACCCGGACGTGATGGCCGCCGCCCTCAAGTTCGCTCAAGCACGGCTCTCCCCGCCGACGCCGGAGCAGTACGGGCTCATCCGCCTGATGCGCTCGGGGGAGCATCAACGCGAGATCCGGCGCATCGTGGAGGAGTTCGCCCGCCGGCGAGACGCCCTCTTCGAGGAGCTGCAGCAGATCGAGGGCGCCTTCTGCGTCAAGCCCCAGGGGGCCTTCTACGCCGTGGTGCGGCTGCCCATCGACGACGCCGAGCGCTTCTGCGCCTGGCTGCTCTCGGAGTTCGCGCTGGAGGGCGAGACGGTGATGCTCGCCCCCGCGCAGGACTTCTACACCACGCCCGGGAAGGGCCGAAACGAAGTTCGCATCGCCTACGTGCTCGAGTCCGGGAAGCTGCGCCGCGCGATGCGGATCGTAAAAGCCGCCCTCGAGGCGTACCCGGGGCGGACGGACTGACTCAACTACCGGCGCGCCCCGCTCCGATTCCGACTTCGACTCCGGCTTCGCCCCCGACCGCCCCTTGGGGAGGGAGGGGAGTAGGAGCGCTCCCTTCGCAGCGGGGCCGGGGCACTGTACTCGAAGTCGGGGACGCCCACCCGGGGCAGCGAGCGCTTCAGGCGCCGCTCGATGTCCCGCACGAGATCCTCCTCGTCCATCGCCACCAGGGTGAACGCCTCGCCCTCGGCGTTGGCGCGGGCGGTGCGGCCCACCCGGTGGACGTACGCGTCGAACGACTCGGGGACGTCGTAGTTGATGACGTGCGAGATGTCCCGGATGTCCAGCCCGCGGGCGGCCACGTCCGTGGCCACCAAGATGCGGTGCTTCTGATCTCGAAAGCCCTGGAGGGCCCGCTCCCGCTGGCTTTGGGTCTTGTCGCCGTGGAGCGCGATCGCGGGGAAGCCCCTCTTGACGAGGGCGCGGGCGACCCGCTCGGCCCCGCGCTTGGTGCGCGTAAAGACCAGCACGGACTTGTGGGGCGTGATCTCCAAGAGCTTTGCGAGGAGCGCGGTTTTGAGGTGGCCCGCCACGGGGTACAGGGCCTGCGAGACGCCCTCGGCGGGCGCCGCCTCCACGCCGATGGAGACCCGCACGGGGCTCTGCATCAAGCTGCGGGCCAGCGCCTCCACCCCGCGGGCCATCGT
>WFPR01000229.1 GCA_015487455.1 Candidatus Bipolaricaulota bacterium | reverse complement strand
GTCCCCGGACGCTCGTGGGGTAGCGCCGGATCTCCCAGCGCTTCTTCCCCTCGACGATGTAGGTCGCGTAGGGCTCCCAGACGCGGAAGGCCCGCTCCGGCAGCTCCTTCTCCCGGAGCAGCGTCCCGTAGCCCACGAGATACACCTCGTCGGGCTCGAGCGCGTCCAGCACCTCGCGGCGGTGGGTGACGAGCACCAACGTCAGGGCCTTCTCGCGGGCGAGCTGGGACATCCGCCGGGCCACCCGCACCGCCGTCGTCGGGTCCAAGTGCGCGGCGAACTCGTCGATCAGCACGACATTGGGCCGGTGCGCCAGGAGATACGCCAGCTTGGCCCGCTCCTTCTGCCCCGTCGACAGCTCGCGGAACGGCGCTCGATACAGCACCGCGTCGGAGATGCCCGCGTAGTTTAAAATTTCTACAGCTAGGGCTTCGTCGCCCGTGACGCGGAAGAGAGCCTCCGCGATGGGCTGATCGCCGAAGTCGGGCTCGTGCTCGCCGGGCAGGTAAATTTGAACTCGAGCGTTGGTGGGGAGCCGGGCTTCCCCCTCGTCGGGGCGGTACATCGGGTCGTCGAGCCCCGCGAGCAGCCCGTACAGGACGCGCAGCAGCGTCGTCTTGCCCGCGCCGGAGGCGCCCAGCACGGCCACGACCCCGCCCGGCGGGACCTCGATCGTGGCGTGCCGCAGCACGAACTTCTGGATGACCCGCTGGCGCACACCGAACGCCTCGAGCATTCGCCGCACGGGCTCCGATAGATTCTCGAGCGTCAGCGTGTTCGTGTACGCCTTGGTGAAGTTTTTTATCACGATGGGCGCGTCCAGCCGCTCGACGGGCGCAAACCGGGGCCGGTAGAGCCGCCCGCCGTGCTCTTTGGCCACGGGATCGCTCTCAAGAAAGCGCTCGATGTGGGCGCGCGCCCGCTTCGTGAAGGGGTAGTAAAGCACGGGCCGCCCGCTCCCCGTGTCCCAGAGATAAATAAAGCCCGCCTTCTCCAGGAAGGGGTTGTAGCGGGCCATCAGGGCGATCGTCTCGACGGCCTGCTTGGCGACCCGCATCTCGGGGACGGCTCGGCGGCGGACCCAGTCGAGCAGAGCGCGGACGGCCAGCTGCCCCAGCCCGTCCACCCGGTAGTCGGGGTGCACCACGGCGCGGGCCAGCCGCGAGACGGGCGACCTCGCTGTCTTGAGCGCCTCCTCCTGGAGAGTCCACCAGTCCTTGGGCTTCGTCGTGTTCGCGACCTCGGCGCCGAGGGCCTCGGGGTGGAACGGGTGGGCGAACCAGCCCTTGGGGAAGACCCGCTCGCGGATGCGCCTCTCCACGGAGCCGTCGGGAAGACGACGGTTCATGAGGGGCACGGGCGGGTCGACCCGCACGTAGCCGACGTAGTGGGGCTCGTAGGGCTCGCGATCGAGCAGCTCCAGCACCAGGAAGCGCGAGGCCCGCGTGGCGCTCTTGAGATCGTGAAAGCGCATCTCGGCCCCGCACCGGGGGCAGCGGGGCTTCGCGTTCGCTTCTTCATAGATGTCGCAGTTCTCGCAGTGCCAGTCCGCTAAAATTTCTTCATCGGACGCGTAGTGGTACTGCTCCAGCTCGACGATCGCCTCGTAGTCGCGCTCGTAGCGGGCCTCGCGCGCCCGGACGCGATAGCGGTACAGGGGGCGGTCCGTGAGCGGCGAGCGGCGCTCCTGCACGAAGGGCTTGGTGTAGAGGGGCCAGATCTCGAGCCGCCCCTTGCGCAGCGCGTAGCCCTCGAAGCCGGGGCGCCCCTCGCTTCCGCCCTCGTCGAGGAGCTCCAGCTCGAGCGTCTCGCCCTCGGTCAGCCACTGGGCGACCGAGCCGGTCATGGGCAGCTCCCACTCGCGCCCCTCTTCATCCCGCACCACGACGAAGCCCAAATAGCGATAGTTCGGCCTTCGAATGCGCTTCTCGACGACCGTGACCGCGACGGGAGTCGTTGGCGTCGCCATGGCTCATCATTATAGCGCCTCGTCCGTCTCGCCCATCCCGACCGTTTGGGCTAGAATGGGCGCGGCCATGGGCCCTGAGCGTCGTTTGACGTGAAGGGCGGGCAAGCCGATGGCCCGTTCGGGTTGGGGGGAGGATAGCCGCATGCCGACGGAGACGCGCACGATCGAGGTGGGTGGGCTGGAGCGCCGTTATGTGCTGCACGTCCCGTCGGGCTACGCGGGCACGGGCACGGGGCCGGGGAGGGCGCCCGTCCCCCTGGTGTTGATGTTCCACGGCGCGATGGGCACGGCCCAGGCGGCCATCAAGACGACGGGCTGGATCGAGAAAGCCGAGCAGGAGGGCTTCCTGGTCGCGTTCCCCGAGGGGACGCGGCCCGACCCCGATAAGCCTCCGCTCCTCGACAACCCGCAGACGTGGAACGACGGCTCGGGCCGGACGCCCGCCGCTCAACGAGGCGTCGACGACGTCGAGTTCGTGCGCGTGTTGCTTGACGCGTTACAGGAGGAGTTCACGGTGGACGGGCGGCGGGTCTACGCGACGGGCTTCTCCAACGGGGGCTCGTTCGTCTTCCGCCTGGGCGTGGAGCTTGCGGAGCGCTTCGCGGCCATCGCGCCGGTGGCGGGCGTGCTCTGGCTGAAGGGCGTTCAGCTCAAGGAGCCCGTTTCGCTGATCTACTTCATCGGCCGGGAGGATCCGCTGGTCCCCCTCCAAGGCGGGCGGGTGAGGCTCCCCTCGGGCTTAGTCGTAGAAATGCCGCCCGTGCATGAGTCGATCGAGCGCTGGGCCGAGCTGCTCGGGTGCCCCGGGCGTCCGAAGCTGTCGTTTCCCCAGCGGGGGGTGCGGCTTTACACGTGCGGGCCGTGCCGCGGGGGCGCGGAGCTCGAGGCGTACATCGTCGAGGGGCTGGGCCACGTCTGGCCGGGCGGCCCCACCCTGCTGCCCGAGGTCGTCGTCGGGCCGTCAAGGAGCCCCATCCGCGCGACGGATCGAATCTGGGCGTTCTTCGAGCGCCACCCCAAGCCCGTCAGGGGGGGCTGAGCCATGGCCCGAACGGCGCCCTTTGAAGCTGAGGCGAACGTCGCCCGCTACGAGGCGTGGTTCGAGCGGCACCGCGCCGCGTACGCGGCGGAGCTGGCCGCGCTGCGGGCGCTCCTCGCCGACGCGCCGGAGGGCCGCGGCGTGGAGGTCGGCGTCGGGACGGGGCGCTTCGCGGGGCCGCTGGGCTTCCGCTACGGCGTCGAGCCCGCGTGGGCGATGGCCCGCCTGGCGAAGGCGCGGGGCCTCGTGGTGATCGGGGGCGTTGCCGAGGCCCTCCCCCTGCGCGCGGGGAGCTTTCAGCGCGCCCTGCTCGTGACGACCATCTGCTTCGTCGACGATCTGGGCAAAACGCTGCGGGAGTGCCATCGGGCGCTTGCGCCCGGCGGGGCGCTGCTGATCGGGCTCGTCGACCGGGAGAGCCCCTTGGGCCGGGAGTACCAGCGCCGCCGGGCGGAGAACGTCTTCTACCGCGAGGCGACGTTCTACTCCACCTCGGAGGTGGTGGACGCGCTCGAGCGCGCGGGCTTCACGGGCTTCGCGTTCCGGCAGACGATCTTCCGGCCCCTGGACGAGATCGACGGCAAGGCGCCCGAGCCCGTGCTCGAGGGCTTCGGCCGGGGGTCCTTTGTCGCGATCCGCGCGCAAAAGCCTTCGGCTTGACGCGACGGCCGCGAAAGCGAACAAAGCGAACGGCGTAAGGCGTAAAAGGACAAAGGACAAAAGGAGGCGAGAAGCGATGGACTTAGAGCTTAAGGGTCGGGTGGCCGCCGTGGCCGCGGCCAGCAAGGGGCTGGGCCGCGCGATCGCCGAGCGCTTGGCCCGGGAGGGCGCGAGCGTCGCGATCTGCGCCCGCTCCCCCGACGCGCTGGAGCGGACGGCTCAGGAGATTCAAGGGCGGACGGGCGCGGAGGTGCTGGCCGTCCCCGCCGACGTCGCCACGCCCGAAGGCCCCAAGCGCTTCATCGCGCGGACCGTCGAGCGCTTCGGGCGCTTGGACGTCCTCGTGACGAACGCGGGCGGGCCGCCGCCCGGGAACTTCTTCGACGTGAGCGACGCGCAGTGGGAGGCGGCCTTTCAGCTTACGGTGATGAGCGCGGTGCGGCTGTGCCGCGAGGCGGTCCCCCACATGCAAAAACAAAAGTGGGGCCGGATCGTGCACATCACGTCGGTGAGCGTCAAGCAGCCCCTCGACACCCTGCTGCTCTCGAACGCGCTGCGGCTGGCCGTGATCGGGCTTTCCAAGCATCTCGCCCGCGAGCTGGCTCCCCACAACATCACGGTGAACGCCGTCTGCCCCGGCCCGATCGCCACCGAGCGCCTGGAGCAGCTCATCCAAGCTCAAGCTCAGCTAAAGGGCCTGAGCGTGGAGGAGGCCCGCGCCGCCTGGACGCGCGAGATCCCCATGGGGCGCTTGGGGCAGCCCCAGGAGCTGGCCGACGTCGTGGCGTTCTTGGCCTCGGAGCGGGCAAGCTTTCTTACGGGCGTCGCCCTGCAGGTCGACGGCGGGATGGTCAAGTTCGTGCTTTGACCCTCGCTTCTTACTCCACTTCACTTCGAGTCAAATGGCTCCACGCCGCCTGCGCATCCACGAGCTGGAGTGGGACGAACGCAACGTCCGGCACATCGCGCGCCACAACGTCACGGTGCAGGAAGTGGAAGAGTGGAAGAAGCGTGCTTTGAGTCGAAGGCGCTACGGCCGCAGGTCGTTATCTGCTCGTCGTTCTCGTGAAAACGGGGGCGCATCGGGGTAGAGTGCTGACGGCGCGGGACATGACGCGCGCCGAACGAACGCTATGAGCGCGAAACGGGCATCGCAAAGGGCAAAGGTCGACTTTGACGCGATGAGCGATGAGGAGTTCGCCCGCTTTTGGGAGGAGCACTCCGTGACGGAGTTCTGGGAGGCGTTCGAGCGGGTGAAGGAACCCGTGTTCGAGCGCCGACCGAAGCGGGTCCTATCCCTGCGAATCGCGGGAGAAGCTCTTGAGCTGCTTAAAGTGTTGGCCCGGGAGAAGGGGTTGACCCCTACGGCGTTGGCGCGCATGTGGGTGCTCGAGCGCCTGCGTCACGAGCTGGCCGAGCGTCAGAAACAAAAAACGAACGAGCCATGAGCAGGGGTGAGATCGTCACCGTCGACGGGGCGGAGGGCGGCGGCTCGGTGCTGAGGGTGGCCATCGGGCTGGCCGTCGCGCTACAGAAGCCCGTCCGCGTCGTCAACATCCGGGGGGCCCGCAAGGACCCGGGGCTCAAGGCCCAGCATCTCGCGGGGCTTTTGGCCACGGCCCAGCTCTGCGACGCTCAAGTTGAGGGCGCCAAGCTCGGCTCCCGGGAGGTGCTCTTCGTCCCGAAACGCATCAACAAGCCCAAGCTCAGGGCGGAGGTGCCCACGGCGGGGGCCGTCGGGCTGGTGCTCCAGCCGCTGCAGATCGCGTGCCTCGCCGCGGAGCACGACGTGGAGGTGTTCGTGGACGGCGGCGGGACGTTCGGGAAGTGGGCGCCGCCGCTGCCCTATCTGCAGCACGTCAACTTCGCGCTGCTGGCCCGCTTCGGCTACCCCGCCCAGGTCTTCGTGGAGCGCGAGGGCTTCTACCCCAAGGGCGGGGCGCGGGTGCGGGCCGTCTTCTACCGCCCCCAGCTGAAGGGGCCTCTCGTCCTTGAGGAGCGCGGACGGCTCGAGAGCGTGCAGGGCCTCTCCGTGGCGGCTCTAGGGCTAAAAGACGCGAAGGTTGCCGAGCGGCAGGCCCGGGCGGCCCTCGAAGCCCTGGGGAACCTCGACGCGGACGTGGGCGTGGGCGTCCACATAGAGACGCGCTACGTGGAGACGGCTTCCCTGGGCTCGGCGATCGTGCTCTGGGCCAAGTTCGAGCGCACGATTCTAGGGGCGGACGCGCTGGGGGAGCGGGGCGTCCGGGCTGAGATCGTGGGGCGGCGGGCCGCCGAGCAACTCCTCGCCGAAATCCGCTCAAATGCCACGCTCGACGTCCACATGGCCGATCAGATCATCCCCTTCGTCGCGCTGTACGGCGGCTCGTTCCGCTGCCGCGAGCTGACGGACCACGTTCGAATTAACTTGGAGGTCGTCGAGCGGCTGACGGGCCGGACGCCCCGCGTCGAGAGCACACGGATCGCGTTTGAGAGTTGAAGCTCCGCTTTCGGGCGTCCACAATGCGCCCAGCCTCAACCGCAACACGGAGGGAAGGGGGAGGGAGCATGACGGGTCGTGAGCGGCTGGACCAAGTCGTGGAGCGCTGGCACCTGCTGAAGCACCCGTTCTATCGGGCCTGGAGCGCGGGAGATCTACCCTTGGAGGCGCTGCGGGTCTACGCCCGGGAGTACGGCGCGTGGATCGCCCAGCTGCCCGCGGGCTGGCGGGCCTTGGGGGAGGAGGCGACCGCCCGCGAGGAGGAGGACCACCTCGAGCTGTGGCGGGCCTTCGCCCGCGCGCTGGGCACCGAGGTGGGCGAGGCCGAGCTGCCCAAGGTGCGGGCGCTCCTCGAGCAAGCGCGGCGCCACTTCGCCCGGCCCGAGACGGCCTTGGGCGCTTTATACGCCTTTGAGGCGCAGCAGCCCGCCACCAGCCGCGCCAAGCTCGAGGGCCTTCAGCAGTTTTATGATCTGCCCGAGGACGCCCACGAGTACTTCAAGGCCCACAGCCACAACGAGCAGGAAGCCGAGGCGCTGGCCCGGCGCCTCGAAGCCCTCCCGCCCGAGGCCCAGGCCCGCGCCCTCGACAGCTGCGCCCAGACGGCTCAGGCCCTCTGGGGGGCGCTCACGGACGTGTACGAGCGAACCGCCCGGGGCCCCTGCCCTTAAGCTGACCGTGCAATGGCTTAAGGCACGACCTCGATCAGCGCGCGCATCCCCTGCTTGAAGTGGTCGAAGTCGCTGCCGTGGCCCACGTGGCAGCTTAGATCGAAGAGCAGCGAGGGGCCGTCCTCCACGGTGAGGAACTTGGGCGTGATCTCGAGCTCGACCTTGCCGTTCGGGCCGACGGTGAACACCCTCTCCTCGGGCGCGGCGAAGAGCGGGCTGATGACCTGATGGGGCGTCCCCGTCGTGTTCTCGAAGACGAGCTTGTAGCGCTGGCCGTTCTTCAGCCGCACGACGACCTTGGGCTCGTCGGCGGAGTCGGAGCGCCCCACGGGCCCCTCGAAGTAGAAGTTCCCCAGCTCGATCGTGACGACCTGGGCTTCGGGCTCCTGCTCGGGGGGAGGCGGCGGGGGCTGATGATACGGCGCCCACACGGCCACCGGGAGCCCCACCCCGACCGCCAGCGCGACGAGCACCAACGCCCAACCGGCTCGCGGGCTCTTGCCCATGATCATGCTCTCGCCTCCTTTGCGTTTGCGTTTGGTTTTGGTTGAGGATTCTAGCGTAGCGTCAGAGCGGGTCTCGGGGCTATCGCGCCGGGGTCAACGTTGCGTCATTATGGGGTCAAGGGCCCGCGCCCCTTGGGGTTGAGTGTCGGATCGTCTCGAGCCAGGCGAGGATCGTGCGCACCCCGCCCTCCGTCGGGCGCCAGACCTCCTCGCGGGAGCCGCGGGCGGCCATGAGCATCGCCTGGGCGCGGCGCAGCTCGAGCACCGCCTCGGGCTCGTCCTTCGGGGCCAGCTCCAGGGCGCTCAGCGCCCGCGCGCGGGCCCACTGCGTGAACAGCAGCACGTTCTCCGCCGCGACCCGGTAGTCGCCCCCGTCCCCCCACTCCTGGACGGCGCGCTCCAGGCGCTCCAGCAGCCGCCGCGCGTGGCCGAGCACCCCCACGCCGTCGCCGATCCCCTCCTCGGGCGTCCCGTAGGCCGGGTCGTAGTGCTCGCCCTGCGGCCCTTCTAAGATGTTCAGCACTTGGTGGATGTGCACGAGCCCGCCGGGGGTGTCGCCGCGGGCGAGCGCGCTCCAGGCGAAGAGCGTGTGCGTGATCGCCTGGGAGAGCTGCTCCAACGCGGCCTCTGCCTCCTCGTAGACGGCCTGAAGCGCCCCATCCCCGTCTTGAGCTTGCGCTTGCGGCAATGAAGATGAAAATGAAGACGAGGACGAGGTCTCGAGCTCAAGCCCCGATCCGACTCCGCTCAGCAGCAGAAGGGCAGCGACGATCAGCGCGCTCCGTCGACGCCTCATGACGGTTCCTCCCCTTTCGCGGTTGGCTGTGCCTTCGACGGCACTCCCCGCGACGGCCGCGATGGCCGCGACGGCGGGACGAGCTTGTAGCCGAAGCCCTTGACGGTGACGATCAGCTCGGGATGCTTGGGGTCGCGCTCCAGCTTGCGGCGCAGGAGGTAGACGTACTGCTTGACGTCCTTCGGGGTGGCGAAGCGCCCCTCGGGCCAGAGGCGCTCCAAAATTTCGCGGCTGGAGAAGACCCGCCCCGGCTGCGAGGCCAGCAGCCTCAGCAGCTCGAACTCCTTGGGCGAGAGCCGGACGGGATGCCCGTTCAGTCGGACCTCCTTGGCCACCCCGTCGATCGCAAGCGGGCCGACGCGAAGCTCCCCGTGAAGCGCCCCGTGGGGGTCGTCCGTTGGAGCCTGAGCTGAAGCTGGGGCGGGAGGGGGCTTTGGGGTTTTGGCCCCGAGGACGATCGCCAGCCCGAAGGCGACCAGCCCGGCGGCCGCCACGAGCGCGATCCCGAGGCCGAGGGTCAGCAG
>WFPR01000228.1 GCA_015487455.1 Candidatus Bipolaricaulota bacterium | reverse complement strand
TCCCCATTCCCATTCCCACCCCCACTCCTACCCTGGCTTCGACCCTGGACCTCCTGGCGCAGCAGCACCAGGGCCCGCTTGAGGTGGCGCACCTCGGGGCGGAAGGTGCCGAGCAGCACGAGCGCGACGACCGGGATCTGCAGCAGCACGAGGGGGTAGGCGTAGAGCATCCAGCGGGCGTAGTCGATCTGGATCCCGAACATCCGGCGCCAGTAGTCGATCATGATCGCGTTGCGCGCCCCGCCGGACGGGGTGCCCAGGCTGGCGATCGCGCAGCCGTAGGCGATGGCCAGCAAGAGCAGCGCGGCCAGCTCCCGCAGCGGCGGCCTCGCCCCGGACGGGTGGGGGTGGGCGAGCGCCCGCTCGGCGGCCGAGAGGATCCCCAGGACCACGGGCAGCATCATGGCGGCCACGGTCGGCTGCCCCACAAACGACGCTAGAATTGCCGAGACGGTCACCAACCCGAACGCAATGCGGCGGACGTCCGGCCCGGTCAGGCGCAGCAGCTCGAAGGCGATCCAGACGTCGAGCTTGCGCTTGACGAGCGCCACGGAGATCATCAACGAGCCCATGATGAAGAAGACCGCGTCGCTCATGAACGAGCGGGCCACGGCGTTCGGCTCGCCCAGGCCCAGCATGACCTGGCCGACGGCGATCAGCAGGGCCGTGGCGGGCAGCGGGATCGCCTCGGTCGCGAGGAAGACCAGCGCCGTCCCGAGCAGGGCCAGCGCCCGCTGGCCCTCCGGGGACAGGTCGGGGGGGCGCGGGAGGGCCAGCAGGCCCGCGCCAAGGAGCGCCCCCAGGAGGAGCCAGCGACGCGCGATCAACCACGTAAGCAGGGGCATCATCCGCGTGACGCTCGCGCAGAGCGTAGCAAATCCGCCCGCAATTGCACAAATTCTTCGCCCGAACTAAGATGAGCCTCGGTGGGCGCCTATGGCGGCCCGGGACGAAAAGCCCGGAAAGGCTGAAAAGGTCACGATCCCGGCGCTCTTCGAGATGAAGGCGCGGGGCGAGCCGATCAGCATGATCACCGCCTATGACTGCCCGACGGCCCGCCTGGCGGACCGGGCGGGCATCGACGTGGTGCTCGTCGGCGACTCCGTCGCGAACACCGTGCTCGGGTACGAGAGCACCGTGCCCGTGACCCTGGAGGAGATGCTCCACCACACGCGGGCGGTCCGCCGCGGGCTGCGACGGGCGCTCCTGGTGGGCGATCTGCCCTTCCTGTCGTATCAAGTCAGTGTCGAGCAGGCGATCGAGAGCGCCGGGCGCCTCCTCAAGGAGGGCGGGGCGGAGGCGGTCAAGCTCGAGGGCGGCGAGGAGGTCTGCGACCGGGTCGAGGCGCTCGACAAGATGGGCATCCCGGTCATGGGGCACATCGGGCTGCTGCCGCAGCGGGTCTCGCGGTTGGGGGGCTACCGCGTGCAGGGGCGCGAGGAGGCCGAGGCCCGGCGGCTCCTCAACGACGCCAAGGCGCTCGAGGACGCGGGCGCCTTCGCGCTGGTGCTGGAGCTGATCCCCTGGCCGCTCGCCAAGCTCATCACGGAGAGCGTCAAGATCCCGACGATCGGGATCGGGGCCGGGCCGCACTGCGACGGCCAGGTGCTCGTCTTCCACGACGTGGTGGGGCTCTCCGAGCGGAAGCTGAGGATGGCCAAGCGCTACGCTGAGCTGGCCGAGACCATCGAGAACGCCCTCCGGGCGTACCGCGACGACGTCAAGCAAAGGCGCTTCCCCACCGTGGAGGAGCACAGCTTCTCCATGCCGGCGGAGGTGCTGGATAGACTCAGGCTGCCGGAGCCGGAGCCGAAGCCGTCTGAAGAGGGAGGATAAAAAAGGGGGAATCTTTAGCGATGAAGAAGCGCTACGTGGTGGACGAGCGGGGGAACCCGGTCGCCGTGCAGCTTGACATCGAAACCTTCAAGAAGATCGAGGAGCTGTTGGAAGATCACGCGCTCTTCAAGGCTGTTGAGGAGGTGCACGACGAGGAGAGCCTGGATCTCGAGGAAGCCAAAACGCGCTATGAGCGGCTCTTGAAGGAAAGCGGATGAGCTGGCGTGTGCGCTATAAGCCCACCTTCTTGAAGGAACTGGCCCGCCTGCCCCGGAACGTTCGCGCTCAAGTGGAGACGTTCGTTTTCCAAACGCTCCCCCAAACGTCCAACCCGTATGAGGAGAGGGGCGTGGAAAAGCTCAAGGGGCATTCAGACCACTACAAAGTCCGCTTTGGCGACTATCGGGTGGGACTGCGCATCGACAAGCGGACTAAAGTGATCGAAGTGTGCAGGGTCCTCCATCGGAAGGACTTGTATCGTTACTTTCCATGAACGTCGCGATCGTCGGGGCCGGGGCCTTGGGGAGCCTGGTGGGGGGACTGCTCGCCCGCCAAGGCCACGCCGTCTGGCTGTACAACCCCTCGAACGTCGAGCACGTCAAAGCGATTCAGGCCCGGGGGTTGCTCATCGAGACGCCCGAGGGCGACGTCTGGCGGGTCGAGGTGCCCGCCGCCGCTCAGATCTATGAGATCCCGGGGCCCGTTGAGCTGCTCGGCGTCTTCGTCAAGGTGTACGCCACCCGGGACGCCCTCGAGCGGGCGAAGCCCCTGATCGCCCCGAACACGTGGGTGCTCAGCCTGCAGAACGGCGTCGGCATTGAAGAGCTGTTGCGGCGCTACGCGCCCGCGGGCCGGGCGCTGCGCGGCACCACGGCCCAGGGGGCCACGCTGGTGGCGCCGGGCCGGGTGCGCTGGGCCGGTCGCGGCCCCACCCGCCTCGGCCCCCTCAGCCCTGAGGCGCTCGACGAGGTTGCCCTCAATGAGCTGAAGGGGATCGTTCGGGCGCTCGACGCGGCGGGGCTCGAGGCCCGCTACGAGCCCGACGTCGAGAGGGCGCTCTGGGAGAAGCTGCTCGTCAACGCGGCGATCAACCCGCTGACGGCCCTCCTCGGCGTCCCCAACGGACGTCTCGTTGAAGACCCAGAACTCCGCGCGATTTTACGGGATGTGGTGCGCGAGGCGCTTCCCGTAGCTCAAGCCCACGGCGTCCCGCTCGCGCCCGAGGAGGCGATCGCCTTGGTGGAGGGGGTCTGTCGCGCGACCGCTCGAAATCTTTCGTCCATGCTGCAGGACGTGCGACGGGGGCGGCCGACGGAGATTGACTTTATCAGCGGTCCCATCGTGCGGGAGGGGGAGCGGCTGGGCGTCCCGACGCCCCTCCAGCGCCTGCTGTGGCGGCTGGTCCGCTGGCTTCACCCGACCCCGGCCCCTCGCCCTCCAAGGTAGAGTTGGCGCACCTGCGCGTCGGCCAGCAGTTGCTGACTTGGGCCTTCAAAGCGGTTGCGTCCCAGCTCCAAGACGTAGCCGCGGTGGGAGTGCTCAAGCGCTCGGGCCGCGTTCTGTTCGACCATGAGAATGGGGATCCCGAGTCGCTCGTTGATCTCCACGATCTTCTTGAAGACGAGGTCGACGAACTTGGGGGCGAGACCAAGCGAGGGCTCGTCCAGAATAAGCAGCTTGGGATCGAGGACGAGAGCGCGGGCCAGCGAGAGCATCTGACGCTCGCCGCCGCTCATGGTGCGGGCCTTCTGGCGCTTGCGCTCCGCTAGCCGGGGAAACAGCGCGTAGACTCGCTCGAAGGCTTCGGCTCGTTTGGCCTTGGGCAGCGTCCAGGCCCCCAACTCGAGATGCTCCTGCACCGTCATGTGGGGGAAGATCTGGCGGCCTTGGGGCGCGTAGGCCAACCCTCGGTGCACCAGGCGATAGGGGGGCTCTCCCGTGATCTCGCGATCCAGGAAGACGATCCGCCCCCGCCAGGGCTTGAGGTACCCCATGACGGCCTTGAGCACGGTGGACTTCCCCGCGCCGTTCGGCCCGATGATCGTCACGATCTCGTGGGCGCCGACGTGCAGGGAGACCCCGTGCAGGATCTCCTTGACGCCGTAGCCCGTGACCAACCCTTCCACCCGCAGGACGACGTGGTCCGCCATCATCGCCATGGTGCGGCCGTTGCAGCGCGCTTGGGCTTCAGCCGCCGAAGTAGGCTCGCAGCACCTCCTCGTCGGTGCGGACCGCTTCGGGGGGGCCTTGAGCGATCACCTCGCCGAAGTTGAGCGCGATCACCCAATGGCAGTGCTCCATGATCACGTCCATGTCGTGCTCGATGATCAAGAAGGTCGTCCCCTGGGCGTTGAGCAGCTGGATCACCTCGAGGATTCGATTGCGCATGGTGGGGTTGATCCCGGCGGCGGGCTCGTCGAGGAGCACCAGCCGGGGCTCAAGCATCATGACGCGGATGAGATCGAGGAGCTTCTGCTGGCCGAAGGAGAGCTCATAGGCGTAGTGGTCGCGCAGCGGCCAAAGGCCCGCCAGCTCGAGCAGCGCACGGGCGCGGGGCGCGTCCTCGGTCACCACCATCAGGTTCTCCCAGAGCGTCAGCTTGGGGAAGATGCGGCTGAGCTGGAAGGTGCGGCCTAGGCCGCGGCGGGCGATCTGATGAGGCTTCAGCCCCTGAATCTCCTCGCCTTGGAAGAGGATCCGGCCCCGGTCGGGCCGCAGCACCCCCGAGATCAGGTTGAAGAGCGTGGACTTCCCCGCGCCGTTCGGCCCGATGAGCCCCGTGATCGTCCTCTCCTCCACGGCGAAGGAACAGCGGTTGACCGCCTGTAGCCCGCCGAACCGCTTGGAGACCTCCAGCAGCTCTAAGATCGCCATGGTCGATCAGCTTCCTTCCGCTCAAGCGGGCCTTACAGCCCGCGGACTCTGGGGAGCCAGCGCCGCTCCTGGAGCCACGGGATCACCCCCTGCGGCAGGAAGAGCACGATGAAGACGAGCACCACCCCGAAGATCAACAGGTGGAAGAAGAGGAAGCGAGCCCAGATCAGCTCGGCGAGCGTCGCCAGCGAGAGGGCCCCCAGGATCGGACCGGTGACCGTCCCTAGACCGCCGAAGGCCGCCATCACAATCGGGGTGAGCGTGTAGTAAGCCGTGACGAACACGGTGCCCGGGGCGAGGAAGGTGGTGAAGGCGGCGTAGAGCCCGCCGGTCAGCCCGCTGAAGAAGGCGCTCACCACGAACGCGACCCACTTGTAGGCCGTGGTGGGGATGCCCATCACGGACGCCGCCAGCTCGTCCTCGCGGATGGTCAACAACCGGAGCCCGAAGCGGCTTGTCGCGATCTTATAGGTGACCCCCGCGATCAGCACGACCACGGCCAGCATGGCGTAGTACTGCTGCTTGAGGGTCAGGCCCGTGGTAAGGCTGAGGCCGACGCCGCCGCCGGTGAGGGGCTCGACCCAGTCGAGGGCCATGAAGACTCGGAGCCCTTCCGCCAACCCGAGCATGGCGATCGCGAAGTAGGCCCCTCGCACGCGCAGGACGGCCAGCCCGATCAGCCCGGCGAAGAGGGCCGTCACCCCACCGGCGCCCAGGAGCGCGAGCAACCAGTGGAAGCCCGCCCGCTCGACGAGCACCGCCATCGCGTAGGCCCCCAGCCCCAAGAAGCCTACGAATCCGAAGTTTACGTAACCCGTAAACCCCGAGAACAGGTTCCAGCTCTGGGCCGCCGCTGTCCAGAAGAGCACCATGAACAGGAACGCGAGGTGGTAGTCGGTGGCGAAGCGGGGCAGCGCGAGCGCGATCAGGAGCACGAGCCCCAGCCCGAGTGCGCCGAGCGCCCGCGCCCAAGGCCTCGCGACCCGCCGGGGGACGGCGACCTCCGAGGCGGCCACCGTCGGGGTCGGGACGGAGGTCGACGGGGCGCGCCCGTGGCCGCCGCCCCTCTCGTCCCCGTTCCTCGGTCCCTCCGTCGTCGCGGCCATCCGCTAGTCCTCCTCGACGAGGCCCGTCCCAAAGAGGCCCGCCGGGCGCAGGAGCAGCACCCCCACGATCGTGGCGTAGAACGTCAGATAGGCCACATGGGCGTTGGCGTAGAAGGTGATGAGGCTCTCGACCACGCCGAGCAGCAGCCCGCTCGTGAAGGCTCCGCCCAGGCTCCCCAGGCCGCCGAGCACCACCACCGCGAAGGCCTTGAGGATGAACTCGTGCCCGACGCCGGGAAAGAGCGAGAACTGGATCGGCACGAAGGTGCCCGCGGCTCCGGCCAGTCCGGCTCCCAGCCCGAAGGCCAGCATCCGCACCCGGCGGGTGTCGATCCCACAAGCCTGAGCCACCTCGGGGTTTTGAGCCACGGCCCGGATCGCCTTGCCCCAACGCGTCCCCTTGAGGAAGAGGACCAGCAGGGCTGCCAATCCTAGGCTGGCGGCGAAGATCATCAACGAGGCCTTGGAGATGTAAATCCCAAGGAGCTCGAGGGGCTCGTAGAGGTAGGGCACGCTGCGGGGATCGGGACTGAAGAGGGCATGGGCCAAGTTCCAGAGCGTGATCGAGATCCCGAAGGTGAGCATCAGTGAGGCCAACTCCGGCTTGCCGACCACCCGTTCAACCAGGAACCGCTCGAGCGCCACCCCCAACGCGAAGAGCGCGGGCACGCTGATGAGCAGCGTGGCTAGGGGACTAAGTTGGGTCCAGGCCCAGGCGAAGTAGGCCACATACCCGCCGATCATGAGGAACTCGCCGTGGGCCACGTTGATGACCCGCATTACCCCGAAGATGAGCGAGAGGCCGAGGGCCATCAGCGAGTAAAGGGCCCCGATGAGGAGCCCTCGAAGCGCGAACTCGACGAAGACCTGAAGCTCGTCCATCATCGAGCAACAGGAGGGCCGGACCCCTTGCCGAGCCAGACCCCCCTGTCCCTCCCTTGCCTTGGGCTTTGCCTTGCTCTGCTGTTTTGCTCCCTTTGCGTGGCTTGTTTAACCCCGCTGGTCGTCACGCGCGAGGCCAGCCGAAGAGTGGCTCAGCGGTGGCCATCGCCGCCGGCCAGATCACTTCCTTGGTCAGCTCGCCGTCCCGTCTCTGCCACTGGATGATGAACTGGTCCTTGCGCCGCTGGAGACCGGCGTCGGGGGTCCCCAGGGGGTGCACCCCGTACGGGCCGTAGATGGTCTCCCCCTCGAAGGTGAAGAGGAAATCGCGAACGGCCATCCGATCGGGCTCGCCCGTCGCCTCGATGGCCTGGGTGATCGCCTGGGCCAGCAGCTGCCCGGCCCCGTAGCCCGCGGCCGACCAGTACTCCGGCTCCCGCCCGAAGCGCTCCGTGTAGCTCCTCACGAACTCCTCGTTGGTGATCTCCTGGCCCGGAACGAGGAAGCCCTTGGTGCGGACGACTTTGAGCCAGAGCTCGTTTCCGGCCATCCCTTCGGCCAGTGGGCCCATCTCGGTGGCGAACTTCGGGTCGGCCACCCCGACGACAAGGGCCATCAGCTTCAGCTGGTAGCCCACGGCCGCGGCCGCTTTGGTGATCCCGACGGCTGCCGGGAAGTACGCCCCACCGGCCAGGAACTCCGCCCCTCTGGCCTTGGCCTTGGCCACCAGCGGGGTCCAGTCGGTGACCGCCTTGTCGTACTTCTCGTCGAGGACGATCTCCAGCCCGCGAGCCTGAGCCCGCTCCCGCAGCCCGTTGGCCACCCCCGTCGGGAAGGGGGTGTCCTCGTAGAGGATGGCGATCGTCCTGACGTCGCCCTCCTCGGCCGCCAGATCCACGGCCCCCGCCAGGTAGAGCGGCGCTGGCGAGCTGAACTGGACCATCCACTGGGCGTTCTGGCCCTTCCAGGGCTTCATGGTGGCCACGATCGAGGCGATCGCCGGGACCCCGGCCTCCTCAATCGTGGGGGCCACAGCGGCCGTCAGCTCGCTCCCGTAGGGGCTGAAGAGGAAGTCCACCCGATCGTCGGTGATGAGCTTGCGCACCAGCTTGACGGATTCGGCCGGATCGCTCTTATCGTCGTAGAAGATCAGCTCCACGGGCCGTCCGCCGAGGCCGCCTGCGGCGTTGACGTGCTCCGCCCAGAGCTTGTGCCCCTCGAAGAGGTAGCCCGCCGGTCGCTCGAACCGGCCGGAGACCGAGATGGAGATCCCGATCTTGATGGGTTCCTGTCCCCTGCCCACCCCGACCCCCAGCAGGGTCCAGCTGCCGACCAACGCCCCACTGAGCTTGAGGAACCCCCTGCGGCTGAGGCTCGTCATCGACGCACACCCCCTAGCATCGCTTTTCTTTCTTTTTAAGAAAAATTTCGGTCCCCGTCAAGCCCAGCCAAGCGAAGAGCGAAGGGCAAAGGGCGAAGGCGAAAACGCCCGGGACGATGGGCATCCCTCGGGCAACTCGCTATAATCCAACCCCGATGGGGGATCGCCATGGGGACAACGGTCAGGACGACCGTCGAGGCGGTCGACGAGACGAGGCGCGTGATCCGGGTCGAGGTCCCGGCCGACGTCGTGGATCGCAAGCTGGATGAGCTCTACCGCCGGGTGGCCCGCACGGTTGAGATCCCGGGGTTCCGCCGGGGGCGGGTGCCGCGCGGCGTCCTCGAGATGCGCTTCGGCAAGGATTTTCTGTACGAGGACGCCCAGACGGAGCTGATCGAAGAATATCTGCCCAAGGCGCTGGAAGATCTGGACGTCGAGCTGGCCACCCGGCCCGAGGCCCGCGTGATCGAGTTCGAGGGCGGGAAGCCCTTCACGTTCGAGGTGGCCGTCGAGGTCTTCCCCGAGGTCGAGCTGGCCGACCCCCAGACGATCGAGGTCGAGGCGCCGCCCCCCCGCGCCGTGACGGACGAGGACGTCGAGCGCGTGCTGGACGAGCTGCGGCGGGACCACGCGACCCTCGTCCCCAAGGAGGGCGACGACGCCGTCGTCGAGGAGGAGGACGTCGTGGTGGTCAAGCTGCCGAGCGGCGAGACGTACGAGCTGCAGGCCCGCGCCGACGGCTTCACGGCCGCGCTGCTCGGCCGGCGCGTCGGCGATCAGGTCACGCTCACCCTCGCGTCGGGCGAAAAGACCGTGACGGTCACCATCGACGGGATCAAGCGCGTGGAGTTGCCCGACGACGAGGAGCTGGCCCAGACGCTCGAGCACGAGAGCGTCGAGGCGCTCAAGGCCGACGTCCGGGAGCGCCTCAAGCGGCGCCTTCAGGAGGAGCACCAAGAGGCGCTGCGGCTGGCCGCGCTGGACGCGCTCGTCGAGCGGAGCCGGGTGGTGGTGCCGGACAAGCTCGTCAACGAGATCGTCGAGCAGGAGTTGGAGCACCGTCGACGGCAGGGGCAAGGGCAGGGCCAAGGCCGGGAGCTTTCGGAGGAGGAGATCGGTCGGCTGCGCGAGGCGGTCCGTCGGCGCCTCCAGCGGGACCGCGCCCTCCGCGCCTTCAAGCGCCGGGAGGGGGTTCAGCTGAGCGACGAGGAGTTCGAGAAGTTCTTGAAGGAGGAGGCCGAGCGCCGGGGGATCAACCCCGTGAAATTTAAAGCGCTGCTCGAGCGCGAGGGGCAGCTCGCGCGCCTGCGCCGCCGCCTCGAGGACGAGAAGGCCCTCGACGTCCTGCTGCAGCGGGTGCGGGTGCGCGGGCGCGCCCAATGAAGGGGCCGAAGGAGAGGGAGAGGGAGTGATCTTCAGATGGACTTGGTGAGGAAGTACGAGCGGGAGATCCAGCAGCTCATCCCCTTCGTGATCGACCGCACGGGGCAGTACGAGCGGAGCTACGACATCTACTCCCGACTGCTTGAGGACAGAATCGTCTTCCTGCAAGGCCAGATCGAGGACCACTCGGCCAACCTCGTCGTGGCGCAGCTGCTCTTCCTGGCCGCCAAGGATCCCGAGCAGGACATCCAGCTCTACATCAACAGCCCTGGTGGGGTGATCACGGCCGGGCTGGCGATCTACGACACGATCCAGTACGTCCCCTGCGACGTCTCGACGATCTGCGTGGGGCAGGCGGCCAGCATGGCCACGGTGCTCTTGGCGTCGGGCACGAAGGGGAAGCGGCTCGCGCTGCCCAACTCCCGCATCCACATGCACCAGCCGCTGGGCGGCGCCCAGGGCCAGGCCGTCGACGTCAAGATCTACGCCGAGGAGCTGCTCAAGATGCGCCAGCGCATCAACGAGATCTTGGCGTACCACACCGGGCAGCCCATCGAGAAGATCGAGCGGGACACCGACCGCGACTTCTACCTGAGCGCCGAGGAGGCGCTCGAGTACGGTCTCATCGACGAGATCGTCAAGACCCGTAAGCCGACGCCCTCGCCCTCGCCTTCGCCGCAGCCCGCTTGATTGAGCTTTCGCTAGCGCAGCGTCGCCAGGGCGATCCCGACGACGGCCGCGCCCAGGGCGAACAGCCCGATGATGCGGTTGGCCAGCACCTGCTGGTTCGTCCGCGCGGCGCTCTCCTCCGAGGCCGTCGTCGCCCGGACCTGGAACTTGGTGAGCTGGCTCTTGAGCTCCTGGACGGTCTTCTGGGTCTGGGCGAGCTGGGCCTTGAGGCGGTCAATCTCCTCCTTCTGGGCCTCCAGGGTCCGGATGCGCTCGGCCAGCTCGGGGTCGATCTCCGGCCGCTGGGCCTTGATCGCGGTCACCTCGCCGCTCAGCTGCTGAACCCGATCTGAGAGCTTGAAGATCAGGTCCTGCAGGACCTTGATGTCCTCGGGCTTGACGCCCTCGACCGTCGCGGGCTGCGGCCCTCCCGGCCCCGCCGCGGCTTGGGCCTGCGCGGCCTCGACGCGCGCCAGCTCGTCCTCCAAATACTGCAGCGCGCGGGCGAGCATCACGGCCACCTCGTAGCGGCTGGGCGCCCGCTCGCCCTGGAACTGCCCGTTGGGCAGCCCCTCGATGACCCCGCGCTCCAGCAAGTATTGCAGGCTGGGCCGCGCCCAGTGGTCGGGCGGCACGTCCTGAAAGGCCGCCGAGGTCGACTTGACGGGGCCGTCCGCCTGGCCCAGCGGGCTGAAGCCCCCGATCAGCGCGAGCGCCCCCACGCCGAGCAGGGTCCATCGCACGATCCGGCCTCCCACGCTCACGGTATCCCCCTCCTTCAGGGTTCAGGGTTGACTTGGCCTCGGCTTAAGAGAGCTCAAGCCGTGTGCTACGTGCCGTCAGCATAGCGCGCGCCCCACGGCCTTGAAAGGCCAGCCGTCCCCCTTGAGTGTAATCTGCGCCACACATCGACGGGGAGCCCGATCCCGTCCTCGAACGGGTTTGGGGAGGGGAGATGGAGATGGAGGAGATGGAAAGGGGAAGGGGCTAGCGGGGGCTGCCGAAGTAGCCGTTCATTGGGCCGATGCGGTCGGGTGGCCAGACGCGGAAGAACGGCTCGCCGATGAAGTCCCGGGCGTCGACGAAGCCCCAGTAGCGGCTGTCGGAGCTGTTGCGGGTGTTGTCCCCCAAGACGAAGAACTTGCCTTCCGGCACGGTCCAGCTGCACTCGTTGGCGGGCAGCCGGGGGTCCTGGGCGTAGGCGTTGCTGCAGAGGTAGTCGCGTTGGAACGCCGGGTCGGTCATGAGCTGCCCGTTGATGTAGATCTTGCCCTGCTTGATCGTGACGGTCGCGGGGCCGACGGCGATCAGGCGCTTGACGTAACGCTCGCGGCATGGAGGGTTTTCTACCCGCTGAAACACCAGGAAGCTCCTCACGCAGGGGCGGTTCCTCTCCGTGTGCCAGAAGACGATGATGTCGCCGGGCTCCGGCTTGTTCAGCCCCACGCGGTACGTGAACTTGTCGACGAAGAAGCTGTCGCCGGGCATGATCGTCGGCTCCATCGAGCCCGTGGGCACCCGCATCCGCACCACGCCGTAGGTCATGACGGCCCAGGCGAGCACCCCAGCGATCGCGATGACTTGGAGCCAGTCGAGCACCCACTCCACGCCCGGGCTGGTGGGGATGCCCACGGCGTTCAGCAGGCGGGACAGCAGGGGCTTGCGCCGCGGAACCGAGGGCTCCCCCTCCGTCGCCGCCTCCTCGGCGCCCTCGTCGGCGGGGAAGCCCATGGACGAGGGGAGCGGCTCTTGGGGGGCGTCGCTCAAGCCTTCGCCTTTGCCTTCGCCCTCGCTCCTTCTCTCTTCCCAGGCTCTTTCGCTCTCCATCGCGTCTCCATCGCGATTGCGCGCCTCGAACGCGCGGGGTCTAGCGCAGGCGGCGCTCCCTCAGGTAGTACAGCCGCGCGCGGCGGACGCGCTTGCGCCTCTCGACCACCTCGATCTTCGCGATCTTGGGCGAGTGCAGCGGGTACGTCTTCTCGACCCCGATGCCGAAGGACTCCTTGCGCACGGTGAACGTCCGCGAGGTCCCGCGCCCCTGAACCCGCAGGACCACGCCCTCGAAGACTTGAATCCGCTCGCGGCCCCCCTCGCCGCCCTCGGTCACCCGCTCGTGCACGCGGATCTTGTCGCCGGGCTGGAAGGGCGGCTCCTCGCCGGGCGGGATCGCCGGGCCCTCGCCGCCTTGGCTCCTCGCTTGAACGAGTTCCTCCTCCAACGCCCGAATGAGCTGGTCCATGGCCATCCGTCCCCTTTGTCGTGGAGTTTGGGTTGGGTTTAGAGGCTCATCGCGCCTCGTCGTCGCCCTCGCACCGGCCGCGCAGGCGGTCCAAGATGATCGCCGCGGCCGCCCGCACCGAGAGGTGGTTGTACTCGCCCACGCCCCGGATGGGCGGGAGCATGAAGTCGACGCGCCGGATCACCTCGTCGGCCAACCCCCAGCCGGTGCCGAAGAGAATATACACGGAGTCGGGGGCCTCTTCAACGCGCCGACGAAGCTCCCTATACGAGATCTGCGGGCGCTCGGGGTAGACGCGGGCCGACGTCCCGACGAGCAGGGGCTTCTGGCCCGCCTCGCGCTCGAGGCGCTCGAGGCTCTCCTCGAGGCTCTCGACGACCTCGACGGTCTCCAGCGCCTCGGCGCGGTGCGTGGGGTCGACCCCCTTCTGGTCGAGCCAGTAGCGCACGATGCGCTGGGCGATCTCCTGCTGCGAGCGCAGCGGCGTGATCACGTAGAAGCGGTGCACGCCGAACGTCTTGGCGCTGCGGGCGATGTCGTGGATGTCGAGCCCCGTGAGGGCCGTCGCGATCGTCTCCCCGTAGCGCCCTTTGACGGGGTAGTGCACCAGTCCGATGTACAGCCGTCCCATCTCCGCTCTCCGCCCGCTCACGCCCCCCGTCCCCGCTCCTGGGCCCGTTCCCGACGCTGCAGCTCGAGGAACTTCTCGTACAGATCGGGCCGGTTGCGCTTGGTCTTCTCGATGGCCTGCTGCAGGCGCCAGCGCGCGATCTCCGCGTGGTTCCCCGAGAGCAGCACCTCGGGGACCTTGAGCCCGCGGTACTCGGGCGGGCGGGTGTACTGGGGCGGCCCCACCAGATAGGGGTGCTCGAACGAGTCCGCCTCCAGCGAGTCCAAGTTCCCCACGACGCCGGGGACCAGGCGGCAGACGGCCTCCGTGATCACCAGGGCGGGCAGCTCCCCGCCGCTCAGGACGTAGTCGCCGATGCTCAGCTCGTCCGTGGCGAGGGCGAGCACCCGCTCGTCGATCCCCTGGTAGCGGCCGCAGAGCAAGATTAAGCAGTCCTCGCGGGCCAGCTCGCGGGCCAGGGCCTGGTTGAACAGCTTGCCCGCGGCGGAGAGCACGATCACCCGCGGCTCCACGCCCTCGGGCAACCGGGCCCGGATGGCCTCGACGGCGCGGAAGAACGGCTCGGGCTTCAGCACCATGCCGGGGCCGCCGCCGTAGGGCCGATCGTCGACCTGCTTGTGCTTGCCCTCGGCGAAGGCCCGCAGCGGGTGCAGATGGATCTCGAGGATGCCGCGCTCGATCGCGGTCCGGAGCAGCCCGCCCCCGAAGTACGGCTCGATCAGCTCGGGAAAGAGCGTCACGATGTCGACCCGCACGGCGCCTCCCTCACCCGTCCCGCCTCGGCGCGCTCCCCTCGCGACCGGCCCCCTGCGCTGGGGGCTGCGACGGCGACGGCGGCCGCGAGGGGGCCTTCCCCCGCTTGCGGCCGGGGCGCTGTTTCGCCTTCGCCTTGGCCTTGGCTTTCGCCTTGGAGGGCTTCGGCTTCGGCCGCTCGACGACGTCGATGATCACCTCGCGCCCCAGGTGGGCCGCGACCGCCTCCATCACCCGGCGGATCTCCTCGATCGTCCGGCCCTCCTTGCCCAGGATCCGCCCGAGGTCCCCGCGCCCGGCCGTCAGGTAGAACAGCGTGACCTCCGGGGTTTCCACCCAGTCCAGCCGCACCTCGTCGGGGTGGTCGACCAGGGGGCGGATGAGGTGCTCCAGCAGGGCGCGCAGCCGGCTCATTCGGGCCTTTATTTCTAGTGCTGCCTCTCCTGGGCGAAGCGGGCCAGCACGCCGAGCTTGGAGAGCAGGGTGCGCGCGGTGTCCGTCGGCTGCGCCCCCTTCTTCAGCCACTCGAGCGCCCGCGCCGTGTCTAACTGAACTTCATCGGAGTGCGGGCTGTAGAACCCCAGGTCGTCCACCACGCGGGTGTCGCGCCGCTTGGACTCCTCCACGACCACCACCCGATACGACGCCTGGCGCTTCCGCCCGATGCGCTTCAGCCGGATCTTCGCCGCCATCGTCCTCTCGCTCTCCTTTCCTCGCTTTATGTTCGTGTTGGCGTGGCAGGTCGAGCTGCTGCGCGTTTGCGCGTTTAGGAGAAGGGCCAGCCGCCTTGAGGCAGGCGGCCGCCCAGCTTCTTCATCCGCTTCATCAGCCGCCGGGCCTCCTCGAAGCGCCTCAGCAGCCGGTTCACGTCCTGCACGGTCGTCCCGGAGCCGCGCGCGATGCGCCGCTTGCGGCTGGCGTTCAGGATCTCGGGGCGGCGGCGCTCCTCCGGCGTCATCGACTGGATGATCGCCTGCGCCTTGACCAGCTCCCGCTCGTCCAGCTGCACTCGACCCTTGAGCGCGCCCATCCCCGGCAGCTTCTCCAGGAGCTTGTCCAGGGGGCCGAGGCGGCGCACCTGCTGCAGCTGCTCCAGGAAGTCCTCGAGGGTGAAGCGGTCCTTCTCCAGCCGCCGGGCCAGCCGTTCCGCCTTCTGGGCGTCGATCGTCCGCTCAACGTCCTCGATGAGGCTCAGCACGTCGCCCATGCCCAGGATGCGCTGGGCCAGGCGATCGGGGTGGACGGCCTCCAAATCGTCGAGCTTCTCGCCGACGCCCAGAAAGACCAAGGGCACCCCCGTGACCTCGACCATGGAGAGGGCGGCGCCGCCGCGCGCGTCGCCGTCCATCTTCGTCAGCACGATGCCCGTCAGCCCCACCCGCTCGTGGAACGCCTGGGCGATGGAGACGGCCTCCTGCCCGGTCATCGCGTCGGCGACCAGCAGCACCTCCTGGGGCTTGAGGGCCGCCTTCATCGCCTCGAGCTCCCGCATCAGCTCCTCGTCGATCTGGAGCCGCCCGGCCGTGTCCACGATCACCAAATCGAGCAGCCGACGGCGGGCCTGGGCCAGGGCTTCCTGAGCGATCTCCAGGGCCGTCCGGCCCTCGGCGTGGACGGGCACGCCGAGCTGGGCGCCCAGCTGCTTGAGCTGCTCGATCGCCGCGGGGCGGCGCACGTCCGTGGCGGCCAGCAGCACCTTTTTGCCCTGACGGGCGTAGTGCCGGGCGAGCTTCCCCACCGTCGTCGTCTTCCCCGAGCCCTGGAGCCCCACCACGAGCCACAGCGAGGGCTTTCCGCTTAAGTCCAGCTCCCGGCGCGTCCGGCCCAGCAGCCGCGTCAGCTCGTCCCGGACGATCTTGACGATCTGCTGGCCGGGCGTGAGGCTTTCTAGAATTTCCTGGCCCAGGGCGGCCTCGCGCACCCGCTCGACGAAGCGCTTGGCCACTTTGTAGTTGACGTCGGCCTCGAGCAGGGCGCGCCGCACCTCGCGGAGCCCCTCGTCCAGATCGCTCTCGGTCAGCTTCCCCTTGCGCCGGAGCGCCGTGAGGGCTCGGGTCAGGCGCTGGGTCAACGCGTCGAACATGGCCCTGGCGGGAGCATTCTAGGAGGCGCTCTTGAGGATTTCAAGCGTTCAAGCGCCTCAGCGGCGCGTCCGCTCCCACTGCTCGTCGAGGAAGCGGGTCGTGGTCCGCCCTTCGACGAACGCCGGGTGCTCCAAAATCTCCAAGCACAGCTCGCGGGTGGTGGGCAGCCCCTCCAGCTCCAGACGGCGCAGGGCGCCGAGCAGTCGCCGCCGGGCGCTCTCGCGATCGGGCCCCCAGGCGATCACCTTGGCCAGCAGCGAGTCGTAGTAGGGGCCGACCTCCAGCCCGTCGTAGAGGTGGGCGTCGACGCGCACGCCGAAGCCGCCGGGCCAGCCCTTCACCCGCACCCGCCCCGTCGCGGGCAGGAAGTCCCGCAGCGGGTCCTCGGCGTTGATGCGGCACTCGATCGCGTGGCCCCGGAGCTCGAGCTGCTCCTGCGTGTAGCCCAGCTCCTCCCCGGCCGCCACCCGGATCTGCTCGACGACGAGGTCCCGCCCGGCGCGCATCTCCGAGACGGGATGCTCGACCTGAATGCGCGCGTTGACCTCGATGACGTAGAACTCCCCGCCCGCGACCAAGAACTCGACCGTCCCGGCGTTCCGGTAGCCGAGGGCGCGGGCCGCCTCGACGGCCGCGCCGCAGATGGCCCGGCGCAGGGTATCGTCGAGGTTCGGCGCGGGCGACTCCTCGATCAGCTTCTGGTACCGCCGCTGGATGGAGCACTCCCGCTCGCCCCAGTGGACGACGTGGCCGTGCTCGTCGGCTAAAATCTGCACTTCGACGTGCCGGGCGCCCTCCAAAAACCTCTCGAGGTAGACGGCGGGGTTGCCGAAGCCGGCCTCGGCCTCCCGCCGCGCGGCGTGAAACTGCTCAATTAATTCGGATTCGTTTCGCACCAGGCGCATCCCGCGCCCGCCGCCCCCGGCCGCCGCCTTGACGATGAGCGGGAACCCCAGCTCGCGGGCGGCCTCGCGGGCCTCGCGCTCGTCCCGCAGCGCGTCGGTGCCCGGCAGGGTGGGCAGGCCCGCCCGCGCGACCGCCCGCTTCGTCGCCAGCTTGTCCCCGGCCAGCTCCAGCACTTGGCGGGGCGGGCCAATAAATTTCACGCCCGACGCCTCGCACACCTCGGCGAAGTGCGGGTCCTCCGCCAGGAAGCCGTAGCCGGGGTGGATCGCCTCCGCTTTGGAGATTTCGGCCGCGCTCATGATGGCCGCCAAATTCAGATAGCTGTCGCGGGCGGGCGGTGGCCCGATGCAGTACGCCTCGTCGGCCAGGCGCGCGTGCAGGCTGTGGCGGTCGGCCTCCGAGAAGACGGCCACGCTGCGGATCCCCAACAGCCGACACGCCTCGATCACCCGCAGCGCGATCTCCCCGCGGTTCGCGATCAGAATTTTCTTGAACATCCCGGCTGCCTTGTTTCCGTCAGCTCAAAGCCAGACGAGCGGGCGCGCTAGTCGAAGGGCTCGATGACGATGAGGGGCTGGCCGTACTCCACGGGCGCCGCGTCCTCGACCAGGATGGCCTTGACGACCCCGGCCCTCTCCGTGCGCACCTCGTTCATGACCTTCATGGCCTCGACGATGCAGACGACGTCCCCGGCCCGCACCTCGTCCCCGACCTCGACGTAGGGGTCCTCGTCGGGCGAGGGCCGCCGGTAGAACGTCCCCACGATCGGCGAGTGCACCACGTAGCCCTCCAGCGCCTCCTCCTTTGTTTGCTCTTCCTCTTGCTCTTGAGCCCCCGCGCCCGCCTCCGTCGTCCCCGCTGCCTTCGGCGCCGCCTCGGCGGGGACGACGGGCGCGGCCGCCTCGCGCTTGAGCACCAGGCGGGCCCCCCCGCGCTCCAGCGTCAGCTCCGTCAGCGAGGAGCGCTCGAACAGCTCGATGAGCGCCTTGATCTCCTCGACGTCCATGTTCGCGTCCTCCGCCCTCGTCCTCGTCATCGCCTTCCCTCCCCACGCCTTGAGGGGCTCCAGCATACCCCAATCGCGCTATCCCTTGCAAAATCCGGCCGGTCGGCCTATACTCCCTGACGAGGTGATGCGCGGCTGAATGGATCCTCTCATAGGATTCATCGCGATCGGGCTGCTCACGCTGGTCGGGAGCGTCCTGACGGCGATTGAGATCGCCCTCGCCTCGCTGGGCCGAGTTCGACGGCTCGCCCTCCTCAAGGCGCACCCCGAAGCCTGCCGGTTCCTGCGGACATTTCAAGAGTCCCCCCAGCTCGTCGTGACCGCGATCGGCCTGCTCGCGGACTTTCTCTTCATCGCGGCGGGGGTGCTCCTCGCGCTCTGGACGGCCGCGCTCTTTCCCGAGCTGGACGGGACGGCCCGCACGGGGCTGGCCCTGGGGCTGGCCGTCGCGTACCTCCTCGCGGTCGGCGGCATCCTGCCGCGCACGGTCGACGCCCTTCAGCCGCAGCTTGAAGGCTGGATGCTCCAGGCGCTTCGGCTGCTTTACTGGCCGATCCAACTCCTCCTCGCGCTGATCGCCCTCTCGGGGTGGCTCGGGCGGGGCGTCCGGCGCCTCCTCGGCCGTCGATCGACCCCCGCCCCCGCCGCCGAGGCGGGCTCGTCCTCAGCCAGCGGGAGGCTCGACCGCCGGGAGCGGGAGGCGGAGCTGAAGCGCCTCCTCGAGGCCGCCGTCGAGGCGGGCCTCCTCGACGAGGAGGAGCGGCGGATGGTCTGGCGCATCCTGACGTACGAGGAGCGGGTGGCCCGCCAGGTGATGGTCCCCCGCCCGGAGGTGGTCGCGATCCCCGTCGACACGCCCCTCGGCGAGGTCCGCGAGATCATCGCCCGCGAGGGCCACTCCCGCTACCCCGTCTACGAGGGGACGCGGGACAACGTCATCGGGATCCTGCACGCCAAGGACTTGATCCGCTACGGCCACGAGGAGCGGCGCCGCCTCGAGGAGATCCGTCGGCGGCTCCACGAGGAGCTGCCCCAGCAGCTCCGGGAAGCCGAGCGCCGGGCGCGGGCGCGCGGCCTCGACCCCCAGGCCGACCCCGAGCACCGCAAGCTCTTAGAGGAGCGGGAGCGATTGGAGCGGGAGGCGCGGCGCCTGCGGGAGCGCCTGCGGCGCGTGACCCTGCGGGACCTCATCCGCCCGCCGTTCTTCACCCCGCCGATCAAGCCGTTGGGGGACCTGTTGAGGGAGTTCCAGCGGGCTAAGCAGCACATGGCCATCGTGGTCGACGAGTTCGGCTCGATGGTCGGGATCGTGACCCTGGAGGACGTGCTGGAGGAGATCGTCGGCGAGATCAGCGACGAGTACGACCAGCCGGAGCAGCCCATTCAACGCCTCTCGCCGCGGGAGTTCCTCGTC
The DNA here is from genome assembly GCA_015487455.1 of Candidatus Bipolaricaulota bacterium. Classification (GTDB taxonomy): domain Bacteria; phylum Bipolaricaulota; class Bipolaricaulia; order RBG-16-55-9; family RBG-16-55-9; genus S012-72. The sequence continues at coordinate 2,020 of WFPR01000228.1, read as the reverse complement.
GAGGGCGACACGGAGATCCAGCTGCTCAACGAGGAGCTGGGGCTCAACCTCCCGACCGACGGGGCCGTCACCATCGGGGGGCTGATCACCCAGCGCCTGGAGGAGATCCCCAAGCCGGGGCGCTCGATCGCCGTCGACGGCGTCACGCTGATCGTGGAGAGCGCCTCGGCCCGCGAGGTGCTCAAGGTGCGCCTCAAGCTCCCCGAGCCCGTGCCCTCGTCCCCCGCTTGAAGCCTTTGCCGTCGCGGCGGCAGTGCCCTAAAGGTGCCGTTGGAGCGCGCGCTTCAACGCCTCTTCGTCGACGTCAACAAGCTCGGGCAGCCAGATCTTGAGCGCCTCGAGCGCCTGCGCGACCAGCATCCCCAGCCCGTCGACGACGACGGCCCCGCGGGCCCGAGCTTCCCGGAGCAGCCGCGTCTCCCGCGGGTTGTACACCAGATCGTAGACGATCAGCCCCTCGTGAAGCCCCTCCAACGCCTTCGGGGGGAGCGGGCTGGCGTCGACGCGGGGCCACATCCCCACGGGCGTCGCGTTCACGAGCAGCGCGGCCCCGCTCAACGCGTCCTTGAGCGCCCCGCCCTCGAGCGCGACGGGCGTCACGGTCAGGCCGTGGGCTTGATCTTGGGCCCACCGGGCGAGGCGCGCGGCCCGCTCGCGGGTGCGGTTGGCGAGCACGACCTCGCGAACGCCGAGCGCTTGTAGGGCGAAGACGACGGCCCGGGCCGCCCCGCCCGCTCCGAGCACCACGGCCCGTTTGCCCCTCAACGCGCCGTCGAGCTTTCGGGCCCTGAGGGGCGCGAGGAAGCCCGCGACGTCCGTGTTGAAGCCCCACAGCTCCCCCGAGCGGTTCGCCACGACGTTGACGGCCCCGAGCGCCCGGGCCGTCGGGTCGAGCCCGTCGAGATGTGCTGTGATGCGCTCCTTGTGGGGGATCGTGACGTTGAAGCCCGCCAGCTCCCGGCGCGCCCACGCCACAAATTGAAGCAGCTCCTCGGCCCGCACGCGGAACGCCTCGTAGCGACAGCGATCGTGAAGCTTGAAACGCTCGAAGAAGCCCGCGAACAGGGCGGGGGAGAGCGAGTGCTCGATCGGGTCGCCGATCACGCCGAAGCGTTTTCCGTCGGGCTTCATGCTGACTGAACCCGCTGAGTCAGCGCTCCACGACGCGCTCAAGCGCCTCGAAGAACTGGGGGTACGAGACGTCGGCCCACTCCGCGCCCTCGATCGTCGTCTCGCCCCGGGCGACGAGCCCGGCCACGGCGAAGGCCATCACGACGCGGTGATCGCCGAAGCCCTCGACGCGGCCACCCCGCAGCGCCTGAGGCCCCTCGATGACGAAGCCGTCGGGTCGCTCCTCGACCCGGGCGCCCAGGCGCCTTAAGTTCAACGCGACGGCTCGAATGCGGTCCGTCTCCTTGACCCGCAGCTCCTTCGCGCCCCGGATGACCGTGACGCCCTCGGCCCGGGTGGCCACGACGGCCAGCAGCGGCAGCTCGTCGATCAGCCTCGGGACCTCCGCCCCGTCCAGCTCGAGGCCCCGGAGCGCGGGGGCGCCGCGCACCAGCACGTCGGCCACGGGCTCGCCGCCCACCTCCCGCTCGTCCAGCAGCTCGATGGGGGCGCCCATGCGCCGTAGCGCGTCCAGAAAGCCCGTGCGCGTCGGGTTGACGCCCACGTGGCGGAGGAGCAGCTCGCTCCCGGGGAGCAGGGCCGCCGCCGCGACGAAGAACGCCGCGGACGAGGGGTCGCCCGGGACGCGCAGCTCGAAGGGCTCCAAGCGCTCGACGGGGCCGCGCAGCCGGACCTCGCGCCCGCATGCAAGCTCGCCAAGCTCGAGGGGAGCGCCCAAACGGGCGAACAGCCGCTCGGTGTGGTCGCGCGTGGGCGAGGACTCCCTGACGACCGTGACGCCCTCGGCGTAGAGCCCCGCGAGCAGCACGCACGACTTCACCTGGGCGCTCGGGACGGGCGGCTCGTGCTCGATCGCCCTCAGACGGCCCTCACTCGGCCCTCGGACGCG
>WFPR01000227.1 GCA_015487455.1 Candidatus Bipolaricaulota bacterium | reverse complement strand
GGGGTGCTCGGGACGCTGCGCGGGGCCTTCACGGCGCTGGCCGCCGTCGCCCTGCTCGTCGGGGCCGTCGGGCTGGCCAACACGATGTTCACGGCCGTCGTGGAGCGGAGGCGTGAGATCGGCGTGCTCCGGGCGCTCGGCGCCCGGCGCGGCCAGATCGTCGCGCTGTACTTGATCGAGTCGGGGCTGTTGGGGCTCCTGGGCGGCGTCGTCGGGCTGGGCGCGGGGCTCGGCCTCGCCCAGAGCTTTATTGCCCTAGTGGGCGTGAGCGGGGCGCTGAACGCCCCTGGGATCGCGGTCGTCCCGAACGGGGCGCTGTTGGGGGCGGCCCTCCTCGGCTCGCTCGGGCTGGGGCTCTTGGCGGGGGGCTGGCCCGCCTGGCGGGTCGCCGGACTGCCCCCCGCGGAGGCGCTGCGGCTTGAGTGAGCGCCCCCGCGTGCGCTATCTTTGAAGCCGAGAAGCCGACAGTCGACCCCTGCGGGAGGAGGGTTCCGGCCGGATGAACGGCGACCTCAAGCTGATCGCGGGCAACTCCAACCCCGAGCTGGCCCGCGAGATCAGCGAGTGCTTGGGCGTCCCCCTCTGCGACGCGGAGGTGGGGCGCTTCCCCGACGGCGAGATCAGCGTGCACATCAAGGAGACGGTGCGCGGCACCGACGTGTTCGTGATCCAGTCGACGTCCCCGCCCGTCAACGAGCACTACATGGAGCTCTTCTTGATCATCGACGCGCTCCGGCGGGCGTCGGCCCGACGCATCACGGCCGTGATGCCCTACTACGGCTACGCCCGCCAGGATCGGAAGTTCATCGGGCGGGTGCCGATCAGCGCGAAGCTGATGGCCAACTTTTTGGAGACGGCCGGGGCCGACCGCGTGCTCACCCTCGACCTCCCCGCCGGGCAGATCCAGGGCTTCTTCGACATCCCTGTGGACAATCTGCGCATCGACCCCATCTTCGCGAAGCACCTGGAGCGTGAGGGCTTGGCCCAGGACAACGTGGTGATCGTGGCCCCGGACGTGGGGGCGGCCAAGCGGGCCAGCGCCGTGGCCGAGCGCCTCAAGCTGCCGTACGCCATCGTCGAGAAGACGCGGGTGAGCGAGAGGACGGGCGAGGTCGAGGCCCGGCACGTCATCGGCGACGTGAAGGGCAAGCGGGCCATCATCGTCGACGACATCATCGCCACGGGCGGCACCGTCATCGCCGCCGCCGAGATCCTCTTGGAGCACGGGGCCCGCGAGGTCTACGCGGCCTTCTCCCACGGCGTCTTCGCGGGGCCCTGCATTCAAAGGCTGGAGCGCTCCCCCATCGAGCGCGTGTTCGTGACCAACACGATCCAGCCCCCCGAGAGCCCCAAGGTCACGGTGATCTCCGTGGGGCAGCTCTTCGCGGAGGTGATCGCGCGCATCCACGAGGAGCGCTCGGTCAGCCAGCTCTTCCCCCACTACTGACGCTGAGGGTGGCATCGCCCACGCGGGTTCGCTATGATGCACTCCCGTTCTCCCGTTCGAGCCCAAGCGGCGGGGAGGGCTAAACCCGAAGCGCTAAGAACGGAGAACGAGGAAACGAGGGGAAGAAAGCGAGGGGTGCGAGCGCGATGGCGTACGAGCTGGGCGCCAAGGTGCGCCGTCCTGAGGAGAAGAACCCCCGCGCGCTGCGGCGGGCGGGCCGGGTGCCCGGCGTCGTCTACGGCCCCGGCGTCCACCACCTGTTGACGTTCGACCGCAAGGAGCTGGAGCGGCTCTTCAGCAAGATCACGCACAGCTCGCTCATCACGCTCAAGCTCGACACCGGCGAGGAGTACCCGACGTTCATCAAGGAGATCCAGTTCGACCCCCTGACGGACGAGGTGCTGCACGTCGACTTCTACCGGCCTCCGGCGGACCGCCCCGTCGAGATGGAGGTGGCCGTCCACCTGGTGGGCGAGGCCAAGGGGCGCAAGGCCGGGGGGGTCGTCGAGCAGGTCCTCGAGGCGGTCGAGGTGCGCGGCCCGATCGGCAAGATCCCCGAGCTCATCGAGGTCGACATCTCCGAGCTGGACGTCGACGAGGCGCTGCACGCGGGCGAGCTGCCGCTGCCGGAGGGGATCGAGCTGGTCACCCCGTCGGACGCCGTGGTCGTGGCGGTCGTGGCGCCGCGCAAGCCCGAGGAGGAAGAGGCCGCGGCGGAGGAGGGCATCGCGGCCGCGGCCGAGGGCGCGACCCCGGCCCCCGAGGCCAAGCCCGAGGCCCAGACCAAGTGAGCGGCTTGGTTGTTGGTTGGGCAGCCCTAGATTGAGCGTGAGCGTTCGCAAGGCGGTGGTCGGGCTGGGCAACCCCGGCCCCCAGTACGCCCGCACGCGCCACAACCTGGGCTTTCTGGCCGTCGAGCGCTTCTTACAGCGCGCGCGACGACGGGGCTGGACGCCCCGGGAGGAGCCCGCCGAGCGGGCGCTCGTCTGGCGCCTACGCGTGGGCGAGCACGACGGCCTCGCGGCGAAGCCGCTGACGTTCATGAATCGAAGCGGCCTGGCCGTCCGCGAGCTCCGGCAACGCTACGGGCTCGCCCCCCAGGACTTCCTCATCGTCTACGACGACGTGATGCTCCCGTTTGGGAAGCTGCGGGCGCGGGCCCAGGGCGGGGACGGGGGCCATCACGGGATGGCCTCCGTGATCGAGGCGCTGGGCACCCGTCACGTCCCGAGGCTGCGCCTGGGGATCGGGCGCCCCGACCTGCCCAAAGACCTCACTGACTACGTGCTGGGGGCGTTCACCCCGGAGGAGGAGCGCGAGCTGGACGCCTTTTTGGACAGGGCTGCCCAAGCCATCGAGGTGTTCTTCGAGCGGGACATCGAGGCCGTGATGAACGAGTTCAACGCGTAGTTCGTTATATTCAATCTTGCTTGACAGGGCCTCCTTCTCGTGGTATAAGCGGGGGCGATGAGGAGTCGTCCCCTTGCTCCAGCAGCGCACACCCCCAATCGCGAGGGCCGGTGG
>WFPR01000226.1 GCA_015487455.1 Candidatus Bipolaricaulota bacterium | reverse complement strand
GTCCAAAGGTGCGATTGGGTGATCGGGGGCGAGGGCCGGGTGGACGAGCAGACGCTCGAGGGCAAGGCCCTGGCCGTCCTGGCCGAGCTCGCTCAAGAGGCCAAGAAGCCGCTCGTTGTGCTTTGCGGCGCGCGGCCCCCCTCGCTCGACGCGCTTCACGAGTTGCACGAGGCCGGACCGGGGCTGACGGCGCTGCTCCCCATCGTCCCCGGCCCGATCGCCCTGGAGGACGCGATGGCCCAAGCCCGAGCGTTGCTGGAGGCCGCGGGCCTCGAGCTGGGGCGGCTGATCCGCGCCCTGTCCGCCCTTTAGCCCTCGCCCGCCTCGCCGTCGCCCAGCATCTCCATGAGGCTCTCGCCCTCGCGCTTCCGGGTGATCTCAACGAGGCCCAGCTCGGTGATGTCGATGAAGTCCGTGGGCACTCGATCCTTTTTGAGCTCCGCCTTGAGGCGCTCGATGACCTTCTGGACGTGCTCCTTGCGCTTCATGTCGACGAAGTCGACGACGATGATCCCGCTGATCTTGCGCAGCCGGAGCTGCCTCGGGATCTCGACGGCCGCCTCCAAATTGGTGTGCAGGATGGCCTGCTCCTGAGTGCGGTGGCGGGTGTCGCCGCCGGTGTTGACGTCGATGGCCGTGAGCGCCTCCGTCTCGGCGATCACGAGCGAGCCGCCGCTGGGCAGCTTCACCTTAGGCTGGAGGCTCTCGCGCAGCTGCGCCTCCACGCCGCGGACCTCGAACAGGGGCCGCTCGTCGTCGTACAGCTCCAGACGGTCCAGATACGCCTCCAAGTGCAGGTATCTCAAAAAGTCCTCGATCTCGTGGAGGGTCTTCTCGTCGTCGACGACGACCCGCTCCACGTCGGGCGCCAATCGATCCCGCAGGAACGTCTTGATGAGGCCGAGGCCCTGGTACAGCCGCGCGGGGGCCTGGACCCTTTCGGCCTTTTCCTCGATGCCCTTCCACGTCCCCAGCAGGTAGTTGAAGTCGCGCTCGAGCGCCTCCTCGGGGGCGCCCGCGGCGGCGGTGCGGGCGATCAGCCCCTCGTCGTCGCGCTTGAGCTGTTTGGCGATGGCCTTGAGGCGCTGGACCTCCTTGGGATCTTCAATCCGGCGCGAGATCCCGAGCCGCCCGTCCTTGGGCAGGAAGACCCAGTAGCGCCCGGCGAGGCTGATCCGCGTGGTGGCCTGGGGGTTCTTCCCGCCGATGCCCTCGCGCTTGGCCTGCACGATGAGCGTCTGACCGCCCCGCAGCACCTTCCCGATGGGGAAGCTCTGCCCCCGGCGGTAGCCCTTGGCCCTCAAGATGGCCTCGTTCAGCTCCTTGGCCGCCAGGAAGAAGTTCTCCGGCTCCCCCACGTCGACGAAGGCCGCCCCGATCCCGCTCCGCACGTCCTTGACGACGCCCTTGTAGATGTAGCCCACGCGGCGGGGCCGCTTGGGGTCCTCGTAGTCGATCTCCATCAGGCGGCCCCCCTCCAGCAGGGCGACGCGCTTGACGGGCGTGCGGGCCTCGATGAGGATCTCCTGCGCCTGCGCCGCGGGGGGCTTGGGGCCCGCCTTCGTCGCCCTCGCTTGGCGCTCCTTCGTCTTCGCCTTCGTCCTCGTCCTCGTCGCCTTCGTTTTCGGTTGAGCCTTCACGGTCGTCTTTCGGGCCTTGGCGATGCTCTCACCCCTTTCGCGTCGTGAGCTTCGAGCCGCCGGAGCAGCTCGGCGATCGTCCGCCCCAGGACGGGGTGGACGAGGTCGGGGGCCAGCGCGGCCAGCGGCTGGAGCGCGAACTTGCGCCGGGCCAGCTCGGGATGGGGGACCACCAGGTCGGGCTCGCGGATCACCCAATCCCCGTAGAGCAGCAGGTCCAAATCGATCTCCCGCGGCCCCCAGCGCCCCCGGTCCACGCGCCCCAGCGCGCGCTCGATCGCCTTGAGGCGCCGGAGCAGCGCCCGCGGCGGGAGCGCCGTGCGGACCTCCACGGCCGTGTTGAGGAACCAAGGCTGATCTTCGACGCCCACGGGCTCCGTCTCGTAGAGCGGGGCCCGCGCCACCAGCGCGACCCCGGGCGTCGCCGCGAGCGCCTCGACCGCCCGCTCGATGAAGCGCTCACGGTCCCCCACGTTCGACCCCAGCCCGATGAAGGCCCGCTCCTCTGCGCTCATTTTGGGCTCAGCCCTCGCGTCGTCGAGTGCAGACGGCCTCGGCGGCCACCCAGTCGAGCCCTTCGAGATCCCTGGGGCGCTTGCGCACCCGGACGCGCGCCCTCCTGACTTGGGGGAACGCCCTTACAATGCCCTCGGCGAGGGCGGCCGCCAGGCTCTCCAGCAGCCGAAAGCTCGTCGCTCGATTGATTCGCCTCATCACCTCGATCACCGCGACGTAGTCGACGGTCGCGCCCAGCTCGTCTCGACGATCGGGGCGCTCGAGGTCGAGCCGCGCGTCCACCCAGAACGTCTGTTCCCGGCGGCGCTCCTCCTCGTGCGCGCCGTGGCGGCCGACGAGACGGAGCCCCCGGATCCAGAGCCGCTCCCCCGCCTCGATCTCCATCGTGCCTATCGTGTTCATCGCGTTAGGGTCGGCTTCCCGCCCCCAGCAGCCCTCGAAGCGGCCCGAAGCGGTAGACCGTCCCGTCGTCGGCGACGGGGTAGACGTCGAAGTTGCCCAGCCCGTCCTCGTCGTCGGGGAGCAGGGGCGAGAGCGGCCGCTCGCGGAGCACGTTGTGCCCCTGGGTCCAGGGGTTGAGCGCGGGCTGGACGATCAGCCGCACGCCCCGATAGCGCCCGACGAGGAAGCACTTGTACAGCTCGACCCGGCCCGTGACCGGGTCGCGCAGCCCGACGGCCGGGTGCTCGTGGCCGATGACGATCGTGTGCACCCCCTTTGGAATGGCAGAGGGCGCCTCGTCGCCGTGGAGGAACCACAGCCCGCCCAATTGATCGTCGAGACAAACCCGGACCCGCTCGTGGTGGCGGGCCAGGGCGCGAACGTTGCCGTCGTGGTTCCCCTCGACGAGGACGACCTCGCGGGCGTGCGCCTCCAAAACGCGCAGCAGGGCGCGGGCCTCGGTCCACTCGCGGGCGGTCAGCGGCCCAAATTGATGCCTTAGATCGCCGTTGACGATGACCCGCTCGAGCGGCCGCTCCGCCGAGACGCCGAGCGCCTCGAAGATCCTTTGCAGGCGCTCGAGCAGCCGCTCGAGGTGCCCCGAGGGGACGAGGGCCCCGTCCTCGTGGAGGGCCTCCTCGAAGCCCAGGTGCGCGTCGGCCACCGCCAGCGCCCCGAGCTCGGGCGCGTGGAGCGCGACGTCGATCAGCTCAAGCTCGCCCTCGATCGCCAGAGGTCTCATCGGCGCGTTCCCGAAAAGTTCGGACGATTGCATTATACCGACTTGCATTTGCCGATGTCGACGTGTAAAGATGGTCCCCTGAAAGGGGGCCGACGCGGGGCATGGACGTGCTGGTGAC
>WFPR01000225.1 GCA_015487455.1 Candidatus Bipolaricaulota bacterium | reverse complement strand
TCCTGGCGCCGCTCGCCCCCCGGCACGACCTTGAGCGTCTTGAGCGCGACGGGCAGCGCGTCCAGCACCTCCGAGCGCAGGCGCCCCTCGTCCTCCGGGCGGATCACCACGACGATCTCCTCCACGGGCTCGCAGCGGGCGAACGCCTCCAGCGCGTAGCTGAGCAGGGGGCGGCCGCCGAGCGGCAAGTACACTTTGGGCACGGGGTGCTCCATGCGCCTCCCCCGTCCGGCCGCGAGCACCACGGCGCTGAGCGCCCTGAGCCCCATCCTGCACGCCCCTTTACGTTCCGTCCTGCGGCGGGGTCTGCTGCTGCCACTTGCCGTCGACCTCGCCCTTGGGCCGGACGAAGAGCATCTTGCCCGCCTCCGTCTGCAGGGAGCTGGAGACGACCGCGCGGATCTTCTTCCCGATGTAGCGGCGGCCGTTCTCGACGACCACCATCGTCCCGTCGTCCAGGTAGCCGACGCCCTGGCCGATCTCCTGCCCGCGGTCGATCACCTCCACCTCGATCTCCTCGCCGGGGAGGAACTCGGGCTTGAGCGCGTTGGCCAGCTCGTTGACGTTGAGCACCGGGACGCCCTCGACGCGGGCGACCTTGTTGAGGTTGTAGTCGGTGGTGAGGATCTTGGCGCCCCGCTCCTTGGCCAGGCGGATCAGCTTGCGGTCGACGTCGCCCGCGCCCGCGTACTCCGGCCCGACCTCCACGATCTCGATTTGGGGCTCGGGGAGGCGGCGCAGCTCGGCCAGGATGTCCAGGCCGCGGCGGCCCTTCCGCCGCTTGAGGCTGTCGGTCGAGTCGGCGATCTTGTGGAGCTCCTCCAGCACGAACGACGGGAGGAGCAGCGGCCCCTCCAGAAAGCCCGTCTTGGCGAGGTTGAGGAGGCGGCCGTCGATGATCACGCTGGTGTCGAGCAGCTTGGGCGCGCCCCCTCGGCCCCGCGCCTGCCCTTGCGCCTCGTCGCCGATCAGCTCCAGGAGCAGGTTCTCCCGGCGGTAGCCCACCCGGAAGCCCAGGAACGTCAGGAAGCCCAGCAGCAGGGCCTCGACCGCCTGGAGCCAGGGGCTGGGGGCGAACAGCAGCTCCAAGATCGCGTAGCCCAACAGCCCGAACAGCGCGCCCACCAGGGCCGTGAACGCCCCGTTGAGGAGCTTGAGGCCCTCGTCCCGCTCCTCGACGGCCCGCGTCACCCAGCGGGTGACCGCGTGCAGGAGGCCCGCGACGAGCCCCCCGCCGAGCGCGCCGAGGAGGGCGACCAGCCACCGGGGCTCCAGCGGGGCCTGCGCGGCGGTCAGCAGCGCCCCGAGCCCGGCCAGCCCCACATAGACGGCGATCCGCGAAAAGACCCTCGTCAACACGATTTCCTCGCCTTCCGCGCCGGGTATCTTAACGCGCCCTTGACGCGTTGACAACGATTTTGCTACCTTCAAGGGCTAAGCGGGTTAAGCGGGGGCAAGCGGGCCGTCGAGGGCAGGGAGGTGCGGTGGTGAGAGGGGCCTCAAGGGCCAGCGCTGTTCAAGCTGTTCAAGATGTCAGGGAGCCCGTCGGGACGATGGCGAGGGGCGCCGAGGAGCCGGGGATCTGGACCGTGCGCCGGGTGCTCGAGTGGACGACCCGCTACCTCCGCCGCGGCGGGGTGGAGGCCGCGCGCTTCGAGGCCGAGTGGCTCCTGGCCCACGCCCTGCGCACCGAGCGCCTCCAGCTCTACCTCAACCCCGATCGCCCCCTGAGCGAGGCGGAGCGGGCCCGGTTCCGTCGGCTCGTCCAACAGCGCTATCGGGGCGTCCCCCTGGCGTACCTCCTGGGGACGGTCGAGTTCTTCAACGTCACGCTGCGGGTGAACGAGGCCGTGCTCATCCCCCGCCCCGAGACGGAGCAGCTCGTCGAGCGAATCTTGAGGGATCATCAAGGCCGTCCGCCGGGGCGCTTCGTCGATCTGGGGACGGGGTCGGGGGCGATCGCGCTGGCGCTGCTGAAGGCGTGGCGGGACGCCCGGGCCGCGGCCGTCGCGGTGGACATCTCGCCCGCGGCGCTCCGGGTGGCGCGCGAGAACGCCGAGAAAAACGGCCTGTTGGATCGCGTGACGTTCGTCTGCGGCGACTGGCTCTCGGCCTTCCGCCCTGACGCGCGCTTCGAGCTGATCGTCTCGAACCCGCCGTACGTCCCCACGGAGGCGCTGCCCACGCTGCCGCGCGAGGTGCGCGTCTACGAGCCGAGGCGGGCGCTCGACGGCGGCCCCCGGGGCCTGGCGGCCCTCGCCCGCCTCGCCCGGGAGGCCCCGCCACACCTGGCGCCGGGCGGGCGGCTGTATCTGGAGATCGGCGCCCAGCAGGCTCAAGACGTCGTCGCGCGGCTCGAGCGGACGGGCGCCTTCGCCCGGATCGACGTGCTGAAGGACCTCGCCGGGCACGATCGGATCGTGCGCGCGGAGCGCTTCAGGGACGGGAGCTAGCGATGCCCATCATGGTCCAGATCTCCGAGCTGGACGTGACCACGCCCGAGGGGCGGCCCCTCTTCCGCGACCTGCACTTCCGCCTGCACCGGGGGGAGTGGGCCTGCGTGGTGGGGCCGCCCGGCTCCGGCAAGACGACGCTGCTCAAGCTCCTCTGGGGCGAGCTCCGCCCCGACCACGGGCAGATCTTGGTGGACGACCGCAACGTGATCCGCCTGAGCCCGGCCCGGCTCCGGGAGCTGCGGCGGCGGCTGGGGATCGTGACGGCCGGGTGGGAGCTGCGCGCGCTCGCCCGCCGCCCGCCCCTTGAGTGCGTCGCCTTCAAGCTCCGCGCCCTCGAGCTGGCCCGGGACGGCGAGGAGGCGCGGGCCCGCGCCCGCGAGGCCCTTCAGCTCGCGGGCCTGCGCGACGGGGA
>WFPR01000224.1 GCA_015487455.1 Candidatus Bipolaricaulota bacterium | reverse complement strand
GTACTCGGGGTGGCCGTGGTCGTGATAGAAGCGCGCGCCGTTGAAGAGCAGCTTGTCGACGTGCTCCTCGTGGGGGGTGCGGGGCTGGGGGGCGCGCGCGGGTGAGGCGCGCTCCAGCTCGTCGTCCTTGGGGTTCCTCGTCAGGCCCGGCGCGCGGAAGCCCCGCTGGTCTTGCAGGGGGCTCTCGTCGCGGTAGTCCCAACGGGCGGGCCTCGTGGCCGTGTAGCCGTGGACGAGCCGTCGGGCCTCCTGGGTCAGCGCCCCCACGGGAACGCCCTCGATGTAGAGGCCGTACTCGGTCTCGAGGCCCAGGAGGCGGTCCATGGCGGCGGGCACGGGGCGCACGGATCAGACGACGGGCTCGGCGAGCGGGGGCCGACGGCCGCCCTCGCGAATCGGGCGGACCTCCATCACGTCCTCGGGCTCGTAGTCGATGAGCTTCAGCCAGTCCTCCAGATAATCCGTCTTGGGGAAGATCTCGTTCTCGCGGTACTCTTGGCGGATGGCCTCGAACAGGTCGTCGGGGGAGACGCCCAGGTCGTCGCGGCCCGCCTCGATGCAGCGCTGGATGGCATACTCCTTGGCCCGCTCGACCGCGCTCTTGATGAGCGCGCCGCTCACGAGGTCCGGCCAGTAGAGCGTCTCGCGCCGCCCGCTCCGCAGGTGCACCTCCAAGAAGGCCGTCTCCTCGTCCCGCCGGAAGAGGTAGTCGGTCGCGGCCTGGACGAGCGCCTCGCGGGCCCGGGCCTCGTCGCCGCCGTGCGCCTCGACCCAGTCGGGGTCGAGCGGCACCCCGCCGTTCTCGTTGAGGTAGATGCGGAAGATGTCCGCGGACGCGCGGCGGTCGGGCCGGGCGACCTTGACCTTGCGGTCGATCCGCTCGGGGCGCAAAATGGCCGGGTCGATGTAGTCGGGGCGGTTGCTCGTCAGCATCACCACGACGTTCTCCAAATCGACGAGGCCGTCCATCTCGGCCGCGAACTGCGGCACCACGGTGTTGGCGATGTTCAAGTACCGACCGGAGCTTCGGACGCGGAGCAGCGCGTCCGCCTCGTCGATGAAGACGAAGACCAGCTGGCCCTCCTTGGCGCGCTCGCGGGCGGCGGCGAAGATCTCGCGCACCATCCGCTCCGTCTCCCCGAGCCACATGTTGAGGAGCTGCGGCCCGTTGATGAACATGAAGCACTCGCGCACGTCCTTCCCCGTCCGCTCGCGGTACGCCTTCGTGAGGTTGTAGGCCGTGGCCTTGGCGATGAGGGTGTTGTGGGTGACGATCCCGCCGAAGCCCGCGATGAAGGTGTGGGTGTCGGCGACCGTAAGGTCATAGACGTAGCCGCGATAGGGCCGACGACGGATCGAGACCACCCGGTCCCAGAGGACGTCGGAGTCCGCCAGCGCTCGCAGCGCGGCCAGGGCGGGGGTCGGGCTCCGCTCGGCCGTCGGGAGCGGGAGCTGAGCTAGAATCGCCTGGAGCTTCCGGCGGCTGAGGGTCTTCGTCCCCTCGTAGTTGTGCTTGGTGCGGTAGAACTCCGTCTTGCTGACCCCTAGGGCCTCCCGCGCCCGGGCGAGGAGACGCTGGATGTTGGGCACCACGTCGACGTTGGTGGGGCCGGGCTCGCGGGCCGTCCAGCGGGCCAGGAGGGCGCGCTTGCGGGGGTGGAGGAAGCCGATCTGCGCCTCGAAGGCCCGCAGCGTCTCCACGCCGCTGAGGTAGAGGCGGTAGTAGAGATGATCCCGGCCCGGGACGCGCTTCTCGCGCAGCCGGGCCACGATCCCGAAGCGCAGCAGCAGGTAGGCCAGCTGGTTGGCGAACTCCCGACTGGCGGTGCTCAGCTCGATCTCCGGGACGTCGCGCCGCACGGTGGCCTCCGCCTCGAAGACCGCGCGCAGGAAGGCGGCCACCACCCCGTTGGGGGAGCGCAGGATCGCCTCGGGCACCCGCGTCGAGCGGGAGGTCGTCAGCTCGAAGTCGAACGCCTGCTTGAGCCACCGCACCAGGGAGGTGGAGGAGAGCACCAGACGCGTCACCCCGGGGGAGGTGTCGGGGCGTTCGAGGGGCTCGACCCCGAAGCGGTCGCGGGCGACGGTGGCCACCCGGGCGACGAGCTGCGGATCGGAGTTGTGGAAGCTGACCCCGCCCGCCGGGCGGCTCCCCTCGCTGAGCAGCAACCCGAAGAACTCGGCCAGCTCGGGGTCGAGCGCGGCGGGCGTGCGCACCGGGCGGGTGTGCGGGTGCCAGGGGGAGATCCACTGGACCCACCCCTCGGGGAGCCGCCGGAAGCCGGTCTCGCTCCCCGGCGCAGGGGGGACGGGGGTCTCCCGCTCCAGGGAGAGACGCCGCGGGACGGCCACGTAGTCCCCCACGCGCAGCGCCCGCGCCGGGACCTTCCGCACCCCTTGGTCGAGCACCAGGAAGGGGTGCTCGGGGGTCACCGTGAGGGTCCGCCCGGAATGCGTGGTGATCTCGTAGAGGTCCCCCTCATAGCGTTGGCGGTAGACGAAGTCCACGCGCTTGGGCACGATCGTCAAGCGGGTCGGGTCGAGCGAGAGGACCTCCAGCCCACGGGGCTCGAGGATCGTCTCCTCGCCGTCGTCGTGCAGGCGGGTCCCGTCCCGCTCCGCCTCCTGGAAGAGGCGCTCAATGGGGACCACCCGGCCGTCGGCCAGCTGCACGGGGGTCTCCGGGGAGACGCACTTGCCACACCCCGGTGGGCCGTAGAGCAAAATCCCCTTGAGCTGCCGCTTGCCGAACTTCTTGTAGAGCTCGGGGTAGAGGAGGGGCCGCTCGATCGCGTCCTTAATCACTTTGATGGCCTCCTCCTGGCCGCCGATCTTGTCCCAGGTGATCTCGGGGATCTTCTCGAGGTAGTAGCCGCGGACCTCGCTCTTCTGGAAGTGCTCCAGCGCCACCCGGAGCGAGGGCTCCAGGCGCACCTCGTCGCCGGGCTTGAGCGGGACGTTCTCGAGGTCGGAGGAGCGGAGGATGATCCGCCCTTGGAGCCCGTGGCCGTCGAAGGAGACGCGCAGCCGCCCGTCGGGCAGCACCTCCGACACCTTCACGATGGGGCCCTCCGGGTGGTAGCCCAGATCCCCCACCACGGCGAACGCCTCGTTGACCTTGACGCGCGTGCCCCGCTTGAGGCTCTTGAGGTCGAGGTTCGGGTCGACGTTGGCGTAGTACTCCGCGTCGCCGACGGCGATGTAGGCGATCCCCTTCTCGGCGTCGGCCACCTCAAGGAACGTCCCGATGCGGTTCGCGGGGGAGGTGAGCTTCTCGTAGACCTCTTCAAATTTTTCGAGGGCCTGGCGGGCCTCCTCGAGCTGCTTCTCGTCGGCCTGCAGCTGGAAGTCGAGGAGCTGGAGCAGCTCGTAGCGCTCGTCGCTCGGCGGGGTCCGGGCCAGGATCTCGCGGAGGATCGCCCGGGCGCGGATCTTGGGCTCGAACACGATCTTCTTGGGCTCCGGATCGTGATCGTGTCCGTCCTCCGGCCTCGGGTGGCCACGTTCCCTGCGGGGCGGCTTGCGCCCGGCCATCTCGTTCACCTCTTCGGGTTCGATTCGCGCTGGACGCCCTCGGCCTTGTCGGCCCTATACGTTACCGCCGGGGGAGGGGGGTTGCAAGCGCGCAAACGGGGCGGCTTGGGCTTGGATCGGACGCCCGCCGGGCGGGGAGGTGACCCGGATCACACGTCGCGGGGACGCGCGTCCCGTATAATGCGCCCCAGCCGTCCCACAAGGAGGGGAGCGATGGCGGGCGCTCCGGGACGAAAACCCCTCATCGCGCTGGGGCTGATCGCCCTGAGCGCGGCCGTGGTCGTCACCGTGGCCGCGGGCGCAGGCGTAGGCATAAGCGTAAGGAAGATCGAGCCCTCTCCCGACCCCGCCTCGGGCCTCACGGTCACGGTCCGGGCGCAGCTGGCCGAGAGCCTGCCCCTGCTGGGCGTCGACCGCGTCCAGCGCGAGCTGGGGCTCAGCGGCCGGGGCGTGGGCGTCTTGATCGTGGACGACTGGACGCGGGGCCACGGCCAGGCCGTGACGGAGATCGTCCGGGCCGTGGCCCCCGGCGCGCGGCTGCGCCTCTGCCGTCTGGACTTCGAGCGGGCCACGTCGTGGGACCTGGCCGCCTGTCTGCGCCGGGCCGTTCAAAGCTGGCCCGACGTTCGGGTGGTCAACATGAGCTTCGCGGCGGGCGACCACGCGTTTGCGCAGCCCTGCGGGGGGCTGCGCGACCCGCTGGCCGACGAGATCCGCCGCCTCGCGCGCCGGGGCGTGGTCTTCGTGGCCGCGGCGGGCAACGACGGCCTGCGCGGCGCGCTGCGCTACCCCGCCTGCCTCCCCGAGGTGCTGAGCGTCGGGGCCTCCTACGACTTCGAGGGCTGGGTGGAGTTCCGCACCGAGCAAGTTCAATGTGTGGATAGGGCGGAGCCCGACAAGCTCGCGTGCTACTCGAACGTCGCGCCGTTTTTGGACGTCGTCGCGCCCGGCACGGTCCTCAGCACCCCGTCCAACCCCGAGTTCGGGGGCACGTCGGCCGCCGCGCCCCTCGTCAGCGGGCTCGTCGCGCTGCTGCTCGAGGCCGACCCGACCCTGACGCTCGACCGACTAAGGCGGCGGCTGCGCGAGACCGCCGACGTCGCGTGGGACCCGCCCACGGGCGCCCGCCACCCCCGGGTGAACGCCTGGCGGGCCGCCCTCGCCACCCTGAGCGCCGGGTGGGGGCCCGGCCTCCAGGCCGGGCGGGCCTTCGACGCGAACGGCAACGGGCGGGTGGACGACGCCGAGTTCTTTAAAGCGATCGACGCGTGGGTGGCGGGTCGGCTCGACGATCGGCTCTTCTTCGCGCTCATCGACCTCTGGGTGCAGGGCGCGACCTCGAGCGCGAGCGCGAGCGTGAGCGCAGGAACAAACGCGGAGGCGCCTTGGATCACGTCGATCGCGCTGTTCGACGCGGGCGGGCGCCTGGTG
>WFPR01000223.1 GCA_015487455.1 Candidatus Bipolaricaulota bacterium | reverse complement strand
CCCGCTCAGTGCTTCCCGCCGTTCCCGCCCAGGCTCTTGATGTACTCGACGAGGGCGTTGAGCTCGTCCTCGCTCAGCTGGGTGTAGGGCGGCATGATCGGCGGGTAGCCCTTGTGCACCTTGGCGTTCGGGTCCACGATCGACTCCCGGATGTACGCCTCGTCGGCGACGACGGTCGTGCCGTCTTCCAGCTCGACCTCAGCGCCGTAGAGGCCCTTCCACGTGGGGCCGACGCTCGGGCTCCCATCGATCGTGTGACAGCTCAGGCACCCGTAGCTCTGGGCCAGCTGCTTGCCCTTCTCGATCAGGGCCTGCTGCGCGTCCTCGTCCTGCTCGTCCTTCGGCGGCTCCTCCTGGGGCGGCTCCGGCGGCTCTGTGGGCTGGGCTTCCGGTTGCTGTGGCTCCTCGGGCTGGGCCTGGGGTTGAGTGACGGCGGCCTTCTCCTCCTCGGGCTCGGGCTTCTGGGCCTGCTGGCCCCCGCAGCCCGCCAGGCCGATTCCGACTCCGGCGATCAAGAGAAGAGCAGCTCCGTACAGCGCGATCCTACGCGTGCGCATGGGCGTCTCCGCTCCTTTCCTCTCCTCTCACGCTCTGGGTTTGGACTTGGACCTCGACCTCGAGCTGTGTTGCTTGGTTGCAAGACGGCACAGCGTGCTCCTCCTTCCTGCCTTCCTCCCACTCCACTCCTTGACGGCTCGTATTCTGCAAGGCGGGTAGCCCGATTGCAAGGCTCCCAGCGGGGTTCCTGCAGGGAGGGCTATTGACAAAGGCCCGAGGTTGCTGTTATACATACACCTGACCCACGCCAAAAAACGGTCGCGGGGAGGTGAGAGGTGCACCCAAGCCCAAGGCTTTACTAACCCCCTAGGGGACATCCAAAACGTGCGCTCAAACCCCGTGGAGGGTCAGTTCTAAGGAGGTCCAACCATGACGCGCAGGATCGCACGATATCTGCTGTTGGTCGTCGTCATCGGCGGGCTCGTCGGCGCCGGAGCGGCCCAGGTGGCCGTCACCCAGGGGCGGGTCGCCCACGTCGCCACCATCTCCGGGGGCGAGTTCGTCTGGATCTTCGCCCCGGTGAAGATCGAGGACATCGTGATGTGCGAGAACGGGACGGAGGCGTGGGCCATCGGGATCGGGCCCGGCCCCTTCGACGACGCGCTGCTCTTTAAGATCACCGGCGTCGACACCGCGGAGCCCAGCGTCGACCCAGACTCGTTCATCGGCTTCCCCGACCCCTTCCTCGACGGGACCTTCCCGGCGGGGATGGGGCCGCGCGGCTACCCCGGCTTGGCCGTGAACCTCCGCTGCACCGAGGCGTACTTCCCCAACTTCTTCCTCGACAGCGTCGCCAAGGTGGACCTCGAGACGGGGGAGCTGGTGTGGCCCGCGGGGTACAGCTTTGAAAACGTCGACGAGTTCCGCACGCTGACCGCGCCGGTCGACGTGCAGCTCAACACCCCGTGGGAGGACGAGCTGGTGGTCAGCTCCAAGGACGGGCTCTACGTTCTGGATGCCGCCACTGGCACGCCGAAGGCGCTCATCGAGACGGGCGGGATCGGCCTCGGCAGCGTGGTGGCCATCGGGAACAGCTACGCCCTGGTCGTCCAGGGCGGGAGCCGCGACCTCGCCTGCGTCGACCTCTCGACGGGCCGCGTAGCTCCCCTCGGGCCGCTGGGCGTCAACCCGTTCATGGCCGTGGCCAGCCGCGACGGCCAGCGCGTGTACGTCTCCAACCAGGGAGCCAACTCCGTCAGCGTGCTCGAGGGCCTCGGCTGCAACAAGCGCGTCGTGGCCGAGATCCCCGTGGGCAACGCGCCGCGCCACCTGGCCCTCTCCCCCAACGACCGGCTGCTCTTCGTCAGCAACTCGCTCGACAACTCCGTCAGCGTCATCGACACCCGTACCCTGAGCGTGGTCGAGACGATCCAGGCCGTGCCCCAGGGCGAGCCCGCCCCCGTTGGCCTGGTGACCGTCACCCAGGACGGCCGGTACCTCTACGTCTTCTGGGAGGGCGGCCCAAAGGGGAGCCCGGGCACCTTCGAGATCCGCATCTTCGACGTGAGCGCGCTGTACTGAGCCGTGTGAAGCGCGTGAAGCGCGTGAAGCGCGTGAAAACTGCCGTGTGAACGCGAAACGCGAAAGAAGGAGGGACTAAGCGATGAAGCACCTGCGATTCCTGGCGCTGGCGGTGCTGAGCCTGGCGCTGCTGGGCTTCGGCTTGAACTACGGCGGCACGGCCCAGGAGGAGAACGTGTTCATCACCGCCATCCACAGCGACCTCAAGGGCGCCCACAGCTACATCTCCTCGAACGCCGGGCCGAACAACACCGTCTGGAACTTCTACGTCTGGTCGGGGACCCACCCCAGCCTCTACACGTTGAGCACTTTAGGGCTCCAGCCCGTCCCGGCGCTGGCCAAGGACTTCGCCAGCCCGCTGACCCAGGAGGGCGACTTCTGGGTCTCGACGGTGGAGCTCCTTCAGGGCGTCCAGTGGAGCGACGGGACGGAGATCACGGCCGAGGACGTCGCCTGGACGTTCAACAGCTTCCTCCGGACGAACCCGGCCACGGGCAACGCCTTCTCGCTCGACCTGGGCGGCAACTACCCCGCCTGGTACGACGCCGAGTTCATCGACCGCGTCGAGGCCGTGGACAAGTACACGGTCAAGTTCTACTTCAAGAAGAAGCCGGGGCTGGCCCGGTGGGAGTTCGGCGCGTTGCTCTCCCCGATCTTCCCCAAGCACTACTGGGAGGCGCGCTTCGAGGAGGCCTTCGCCTCCGAAGACCCCGTCAAGACGCTCCTGGCGTTTGAGGGCCAGGACGAGCCGAGCGCGGGCGCCTTCCAGTTCAGCCGCTGGGAGCCCGGCGCCTTCGCCGAGGTCGTGGCCAACCCGAACTACTCCTTCCGCGGCACCATCACCCGCGAGTACAGGGACGCCGAGGGCAAGATCGTCGGCTACGAGGAGGTCCTGCCGGAGAACCTCGGCGGCCTCGTCCGCACCGTCGGGACCACCGAGGGCGTCGAGGTGGCGCTCGAGCTGGAGACCGGGCCGTTCGTGGACGCCGTGCTCTACAACCTCTACGGTTCGCAGGCCTCGGCGGCCCTGGCCGTGGTGGCCGGGGAGGTCGACTACCACTTCAACCCGTTGGGCTACGGCTTCGAGACCCTGCGCCAGCTCGAGGAGACCCCCGGCGTCCGCGTCTTGAGGAACGCCTCCAACGGCGTCTTCTACCTCAGCTTCAACTTGAGGAAGAGCCCGTTCAACTACGTCGAGTTCCGCCGGGCGGTCCGCTGCGTCATCGACAAGGAGTTCGTGGCCGACCAGCTGCTGGCCGGGCTGGTCATCCCGGCCTACAGCCCGGTCCCGCCGGGGAACGCCTTCTGGCACCGGCCTTTGACTGAAGAGGAGAAGGCCGAGGCGTGCATCGGCCTGACCGAGGAGGAGCGGATCGCCCGCGCCCGCCAGCTGCTCATCGACGCCGGGTTCCAGTTCGACGCGGAGAAGGAGCTCTTCGTCGCCGACCCGGAGGGGAACCCCATCACCGAGATGGAGCTGCTCCACCCGAACGCCGCCTACGACAACAACCGGAACATCTTCGGGCTCCACATCGTGGACCGGCTCCAGAAGCTGGGCTTCCCCGTCCGGGACGTGCCCGCCGGCTTCAACAACATCGTCACCCTCGTGTTTGACGAGCAGGACTTCGACATGTGGCAGCTCGGCTGGGGCTTGGGCGTCTACCCCGACTACCTCGAGGCCTTCTTCCACAGCCGGAACACCGCGCCGGGCGGGAACGCCCCGCAGGGCGGCGTCTGCAGCCCGCGCGAGAACGAGCTGACCGGCTGCCAGGAGGAGTTCGACCGGCTGGCCGACCAGTTCCTGGCCGAGCAGGACGCCCGCAAGGCCCAGCAGATCGCCTTCGAGCTCCAGCGGCTCGTCTTCGAGTGGGCCGCCTACGTCCCGACCCACTACGTCCAGCAGCAGGACGCCTACCGGGCGGATCGCATCAACTGGCAGGGCCTCGAGGAGTTCCCCGTCCTCGACGGCATCCAGGCCGGTGCGGGCTACCGCGGCATCGTGAAGAAGACCGCCAGCCAGTAAAGGACACAAGGGCCTGAGGGGGCCCGGGATGGGATGCATCCCATCTCGGGCCCCCTTTTTTTTGCCCACCCCCGCCCCGCTCCCGGGTTGTCGGGCCGGTTGCATCCCCGCGGGGGGCGGACTATCATAGCCCCGAACGGACGACACAGGCGTCCGGACTCGACTCGGGGAAGAGCGCGCGATGTGGAAATTCCTGATCCGGCGTGTCCTGCAAATCGTGCTGACGCTCTACCTCTTCGCCACCATCGTCTTCTTCATCGTCTACCTGCAGCCGGGGGACATCTCCCAGGTCTACATCAACAACCCGAAGCTGCCGCCCGAGGCCCGGGAGGCCCTGAAACGCCAGCTGGGCCTCGACCAACCGCCGCACATTCAATATTTGAACTTCATGCGCAACCTCGTGACGGGCAACCTGGGCATCTCGTTCAGCGAGTACCCCCGGCCCGTCTGGGACATCATCAAGGAGCGGCTGCCCCGCACCGTGGCGCTCTTCCTGATCGCCACGCTCATCTACTACGCCCTGGGCTTCCACCTGGGGAAGCTGATCGCCTGGCGGCGCAAGGGCCTGCTCGACTACTCCGCCACGATCGTCGGCGTGGTGCTGTTCACCGTGTACACCCCCTGGTTCGCGTACTTGATCATCTGGATCTTCGGCTACAAGCTCGGCTGGTTCCCGCTGGGGAAGTTCCTGGACCCGGTGCTGTGGCGCCGCTACGACGTCCCGGCCAACGAGGTCTTCGGCCTGATGCTGACGG
Source organism: Candidatus Bipolaricaulota bacterium (assembly GCA_015487455.1). Classification (GTDB taxonomy): domain Bacteria; phylum Bipolaricaulota; class Bipolaricaulia; order RBG-16-55-9; family RBG-16-55-9; genus S012-72. Next base: position 4,760 of record WFPR01000223.1, on the reverse strand, counting down.
TCGGGGGCGCGGCCATCCTGTTCCTGCTGGCCGTCTACGTGCTCGGGCGCAAGCTCCACCTGCCGCCGCTGCCCCGCGCCCTGATGAACTTCGGCGCGCTGGGGCTGGCCGGGGGCTCGGTCGCGTACCTGCTCTGGGGACCGGAGTTCCAGCCCTACGGCCTCCTGGCCCGGGACATCCTGTGGCACATGGTGCTGCCCGTGACGACCGTGACCCTGATCGCCTTCGGCGGCGCGATGCTGCTGATGCGCGACTCGATGCTCGAGGTCATCAAGGAGGACTACGTGCTGGCGGCCAAGGCCAAGGGCCTGCCCGACAAGGTCGTCCGCGACAAGCACGCCGCCCGCAACGCCCTGCTCCCGATGATCACCAGCTTCGTGCTGGCGTTGGCCTTCGTCGTCGACGGCGGGATCATCACCGAGACGGTCTTCTCGTGGAAGGGGATGGGGCTGACGCTGCTGGATGCCGTCACCAACGAGGACCTGCCGCTGGCCGTCGGGACGTTCGTGTTCACGGGGATCTTCGCGCTCATCGCGCACCTGATCGCCGACATCGCCTACGCGTACCTGGATCCGCGCATCCGCTACGAGTGAAGCGGGAGACGAGAAGGGAGTGGACGACGAAGGATGGCCGTTCCGGCGCCGCCGCTCAAGAAGCCGCCCAAGGGGCGCCACCTGGAGGCCCCCTGGCGGGCCCGGCTCCGGCTGCTGCGCCGCGGGCTGGCGGGCAGCTGGGGGATGTTCTGGGAGTCCCGCATCGGCCCGTTAGGGCTGTTCATCATCGCGTTCTACGGGCTGCTGGCGCTCGCCCACCCCATCCTGATGGCCACCGTGTGGGCCGACGAGCGGGACGTCTACGACCCGAAGCACGGCTACGACCCCCAGATCATCTACGGCGGGTTCGACGGGCGGCTCCAGAGCACCGTGGCCCCCGGCAGCGACGACTACTACGTCGACGCCAACGGCGACGGCCGGCCCGACTACATCTACGCCGGCTGGGACGGCGTCTTGCAGTCCAAGGCCGTCGGCGACGACAAGTACCGGGGCGGCCCGGCCCCGCCGTCGCTGCGCCACTGGCTCGGCACCGACCCCTGGGGCCGCGACGTCTTCTCGCAGCTGGCCTTCAGCGCCCGCGCCGAGTTCTTCCTGGGCGTGATGGCCGCGCTCATCACCGTGGTGATCGGGACGCTGGTGGCGGCCATCTCGGCCTACTACGGCGGCTTCGTCGACACCTTCTTCATGCGCCTCGCCGACGTCGTCCTCTTGTTCCCCGTGATCGCGTTCCTGATCGTGCTGGGGAGCATGTTCCAGCTGAATCTCTACAGCCTGGCCGTCGTGCTCGGGGTCATCAACGGCTTCGGCGGGATCACCATCGTGCTCAAGTCCCAGGCGCTCAGCATCAAGGTGCGCCCGTTCGTCGAGGCGGCCAAGGTCGCCGGGGGGAGCCACATGCACATCATCGTCCGCCACATCATCCCGAACCTGCTGCCGCTGAGCTTCCTCTACATGATGTTCAACGTCACCAGCGCCATCTTCTCGGAGGCCGTGCTGAGCTTCTTCGGGATCCTCAACATCGACATGAGCTGGGGCATCATGGTCCAGATGGCCAACATCGCCGGGTATTTGCAGGGCGGGGCGATCACCAAGGCGTGGTGGATCTTCTTCCCCGCCTCGATCAGCATCACGCTGCTCTGCGCGGCCTTCTACTTCGTCGGTCGCGGGCTCGACGAGATCGTCAACCCCCGGCTCCGCAAGGTCTGATCTCTGATCTCTGAACGGGAGGATCGAACCGCGCATGGCCCTCCTAGAGGTCAAGGACGTGACGGTCCACTTTCGCACGAAGAGGGGCGAGGTCCAAGCGCTGGACCGCGTCTCGTTCGCGCTGGAGCGGGGCGAGGCGCTGGGGCTCGTCGGCGAGTCCGGCTGCGGCAAGACGACCCTGGCCCTCACCATCATGCGCCTGTTGGCCGAGAACGCCCGGATCCTGGGCGGCCACATTTGGTTCAAGGGCACGGACCTGCTGGCGCTCCCCGAGGAGGCGATGCGCCACGTCCGCTGGAAGGGCATCTCGATGGTCTTCCAGGCGGCGATGAACGCGCTCAACCCCGTGTATCGGGTGGGCGACCAGATCGTCGAGGCCATCCTGACCCACGAGCCCAAGGTCACGGTGAGGGAGGCCCGCGAGCGGGTGGCCGAGCTCTTCCGACTCGTCGGGCTTGACCCCAAGCGCATGGACCACTACCCGCACGAGTTCAGCGGGGGGATGCGCCAGCGGGCCGTGATCGCCATGGCCCTGGCCTGCCACCCCGACGTGATCCTCGCCGACGAGCCGACGACCGCCCTCGACGTGATCATCCAAGATCGCATCCTCCACCGCCTGGACGAGATCCGCAAGCAGCTCAACATGAGCATCATCTACATCTCGCACGACATCGCGGTGATCGCCGAGGTGGCCGACACCGTCGGCGTGATGTACGCGGGGAAGCTCGTCGAGATCGGCCCCACCGAGGCGATCTTCCGGCGCCCGCACCACCCCTACACCGAGGGGCTCATGGGGGCGTTCCCCAGCGTCCGGGGGCCGAAGCGGGAGCTGGCGACCATCCCCGGCGAGCCGCCCAACCTGCTGAATCCGCCCTCGGGCTGCCGCTTCCACCCGCGCTGCCCCTACGCCACCGCCCGGTGCAAGGCGGAGGAGCCGCCGCTCGTCCCCTTCGAGGTGGGGCACCTCGCGGCCTGCTGGCACCCGCGCAACGCGTAACGTACAATGCGCTCGTGACATCGCGATCGGGGTGAACGCGCTCCCATGCAGACGAGGACGACGGCCGAGCCCCTCATCCGGGTCGAGCGCCTCAAGAAGTACTTTCCCGTCCGCAAGGGGCTCTTCTTCCAGCGGGCCCGTTCGTTCGTCCACGCCGTCGACGACGTCAGCTTCGAGATCCGGCCCGGGGAGACGTTCGGGCTGGTGGGCGAGTCCGGCTGCGGCAAGACGACCACGGGCAAGCTGCTGGTCAAGCTCCTGGAGCCCACCGACGGGCGCATCTGGATCCGGGATCTCCGGCAGGTGAGCTTCGTCGTCCAGCAGGACGGCCTGCCCCTCGGGGCGGTGGGCCTCCGCGTCGACGAGGAGGGGAAGCCCGTCCAAGTCGCGCGGGTCCTGAGCGCGCCGGGGGCCAACGCGGAGGAGCTCGACCGCCACGCCCGGCGCCTCCTCACCCGGCTCGCCGGGCGCCGGGGGGCGCTGGGGCCCGTCCCCACGGACGTCGACGTGGACGGCCAACGGCTCTCGCTGACCCCCCTCTCGCAGTTCCGGAGCCAGTTCCGGCTGCAGGCCGTCCCGGCGGGCGACCGCGAGCGCTGGGAGCGCTGGCTCCGGCAGACCCAGGACCTCGAGTACGTCGACGTCGCGCGCCTCTCGGGGCCGCCGCTCAAGGCGTTCCGCCGCGAGGTCCAGATGATCTTTCAAGACCCCTACGAGTCGCTCAACCCCCGCATGACCATCTTCGACATCGTGGCCGAGCCCCTGGCCGTCCAGAAGATCGGGACGATCACCGAGCGGGAGCTGCGGGTGGCCGAGATGCTCGAGCTGGTGGGGCTCACCCCGCCCGAGAGCTTCCTGTTCCGCTACCCGCACGAGCTGTCGGGCGGCCAGCGCCAGCGGGTGGCCATCGCCCGCGCCATGATCATCAACCCCCGCTTCATCGTGGCCGACGAGCCGACGTCGATGCTCGACGTCTCGATCCGCACCGGCGTGATGAAGCTGATGATGGAGCTGCAGCAGGAGTTCGGCATCAGCTATCTGTACATCACCCACGACCTGGCCGTCGCCCGCTACATGTGCGAGCGCATCGCCGTGATGTACTTAGGCAAGATCGTCGAGATGGGGCCGACGGAGGAAGTGATCCAGAACCCGCTGCACCCCTACACGAAGGCGCTCATCGATGCCGTGCCCGTGCCCGACCCCACCTACAAGCGCGAGCCCGTCGAGCTGAAGGGCGACGTGCCGAGCCCCCTCGACCCGCCGCCGCGCTGCCGCTTCTACGACCGCTGTCCCATCGCCACCGAGCGCTGCGCCCGGGAGGACCACCCGCCCCTCGAGGACAAGGGGGGCGGCCACTACGTCGCCTGCTATGAGGTTTAACGGGAAAGCCCGCGGGCTCCTGTGGCTCTTCGCCTTCGGGCTCGCCGCCGTCAGCGCGCTGCTGCTCGTGGACGTCGAGGCCCGCTACCTCGACTTCATCGAGAGCCTCGACGACATTAACGTGACCGTTCGGTGGGCGGGCCTCGAGCCCTCGCCCGAGAAGACCGTGCTGCGCTTCGACGTGATCTTTCACAACGGCTCCGAGGACGTGCTCTGGGTCGAGGCCATCAACGTCCAGCTCTTCCTGGACGACGAGTACGCCGGCGCGTACTCCATCGTGGAGGGCCGGCACGAGGTGCCGCCGGGGGAGGCGCGGGCCATCCCGCTGAGGGCCACGCTCTGGCGGGGGCGGGCGGAGCGGTTCCGGGCCGCCCAGGCCGACCCCCAAGCTCGGCTCCTGCTCCTCGGGCGGGCGCGCACCCGGCTCGACGTCGGCGGGGCCGAGCTGAAGGTGTTCTATCGGGTCCAGGGCGAGTTCGTCCCCGCGCAGGGGCCGACGTCGCTGCAAGGGCCAAAGCAGAGGGACGCAAGCTAAACGAACGCCGCACGGGCGCGAGCAGGATCACGATCATGGGCGTAGGGCGCGCGGTCGAGGTCGTGGGGGCGGGGCTCCTGGCCGGGGT
>WFPR01000222.1 GCA_015487455.1 Candidatus Bipolaricaulota bacterium | reverse complement strand
CCGACAGCCCGCCCGCCCCGAGGAGCGTCGCCTCCCCGGGCGGGAGCAGCGGCACGGCCAGCCACGGCGTCACCAGCCCCAACAGCACCCCGCCCCGCACCTCCCACACCAGAGCTGAAAGCAAAAACGCGATCCCCAGGAGCGGGAAGGCCAGCTTCCCCGACCGCGCGTCCAGCCCGAGGAGCAGGGCGAGCACGAGGGCGTACACGCCGAGCGTGAAGAGAAGCCTCCAGGACCGCGCTAGGACGCTCATGCGGTTGATCCTTTTCCCACCGCCACCGGGCGCCTCAAGGCCAGTGTAGGGGCCGCCGTACGCCCGGAGAAGGACACCTGTCCGGCGGGGGAGCCTCGTTTGTCAGTGTTTGGTCTGAGGGGAGCGCGCGCTCGGCGCTCGGAGCTCGGAGCGCTTAGATGATCAAGTTGTGGTTGAGCTTGAAGGGGAAGGGCTCGGCCATCTTCTGGAGGCTTTCGGGGTCGAGCACGACGATCTTGCGGTCGTGGACGGCGATCACCCCGCGATCCTCCAGCTCGCCGAGGGTGCGGATGGCCGTCTTGCTCGAGACCCCGGCCATCTCGGCCAGCTCGGTGCGCGAGAGTTCAATGCCGCTCTCCCCCAGCTCGAGGATGATGCGCGCCAGGCGCTCCTTGCTCCCAGAGTAGCTGCGCTCGGCCAGCTTGCACTGGAAGGCCTTCAGCTCTTCGCTCAGCTTCTCGAACATGCGGAAGGTCACGCTGGGGTGCTTGATCAGGAACTCGAAGAAGTCGCCGCGCTCGAGGAAGCCGACCTCCGTCGGCTCGAGCGTCTTGGCGTAGGCGATGTGGACGCCCTTGTCGAAGAGGGTCGTCTCCCCGATCGTCTCGCCCGGCCCGACGATCTTCAGGATCTGCTTCTTGCCCCCCAGGGTGCGCTTGACGATCTTGACCCGCCCCTCGAAGATGAGGTAGAAGCCGAAGGCCGGCGCGCCCTCCTGGTAGATGATCTCGCCCGCCCCGTACTTGATCCGCCGGACCAGGGCCTCCAGCGCCTTCAGATCTTTGGGGCCGAGGTCCGAAAAGATCTTAAAATCCCGAAGTTCCGCCATCCCTCTCACCACCCGCTCGCCGTTGGGTTCGGCTGGATGTCGACCCGCTTGGGGCTAATTATGCGAGAACGGCCCGCCCCTGTCAATAGGGGGAAGCCACGGTCACGAGCCGACCGGGCTGTCCTCCTTGACGACCGAGAGCACGATGGACGTGTTCGTGTGCTCGATCGCCGGGTGCCCCAGCAGCCGCTTGATCTCCCGGTTCATGCTGTCTTGGTCCTTGAACTTGCCGATCACGAGGAGGTCGAACTCGCCCGTGATCTCGTAGACGTGGGTGAGGTTCGGGTCGGCCCGCAGCGCCTCGAGGATCTCGGGGATGCGGTTGCCCTTCGCCTTGATCTGGGTGATGGCCGTGATCGGGTAGCCCAGCTTCTCGTAGTCGAGCACGGGCTTGAAGCCCTTGATGATCCCCGAGTCAAGCAGGCGCTGTAGGCGCTTGCTCACCGTCGTGGTGGAGACGCCCAGCCGCTGGGCGATCTCGCGCAGGCTGGCCCGCCCGTCCTCCTGCAGCACCCGGATGATCCTGGCGTCGAGGTCCCTGTACATTCCGGCCTCCTTCTACCTTCCGCCTTCCTCCACCTTCCACGGCGCTTGCCCCCGTGGTGGACGATCGACTACAATCATAGCCCAATGCGCGTCTCGTTGACACTTCGTCGCCCCAAGGCCGTGGCCGAGGCGATCGAGGCCTTCATCCGGGAGCGGCTGGAGAAGGCCGGGCGCGAGCGGGCCGTGATCGCCCTCTCCGGCGGCGTCGACTCCTCGCTGGTGGCCACTTTGGCCGTGCGGGCGCTCGGCCCCGAGCGCGTCATCGCTCATACGCTCCCCGACGGCGAGGTGACCTCCGAGGCGGACATGCGCGACGCCGAGGAGCTGGCCCGGTCGCTGGGGATCTTGTGCCGCCGCATCCCGATCCAGAAGCCGTTGGACGCCTTCCGCGAGACGTTCACGGACGTCGGGCTGCGCGGCGACCCGATCGCCTGGGCCAACGTCAAGCCGCGCCTGCGCATGATCGTGAACTACTTCGTGGCCAACTTCGAGAACGGCCTCGTGCTGGGGACGGGGAACAAGAGCGAGCTCCTCTTGGGCTACTTCTGCTACGACGCGCACACGCGGGTGCTCACCCCCGAGGGGCCGAAGTTCTACTGGGAGTTGACCCCCGGGGCGCGCGTCTTCTCGCTCGACTTGACCACGGGGCGGGTCGTCACCGCGCCCGTGGAGGCCGTGCACGTGTTCCCCTACCGGGGCGAGATGGTCCACATTCGAACGCGACGGTTGGACCTGCTCGTGACCCCCAACCATCGCCTGCTGGTGCGGCGGAACCACGGGCGGGGCGCGCTGGGCTTCCGCACGGCGGAGAGCTGCTTCGAAGCGGGTCAGGTGACCATCCCCACGCCAGCGCCGTGGACGGGCGAGGAGGCCGCCCCTCCGGAGATCGACCTGGCCGCGTTCCTCGAGGCCCCGTTGGCCCCGAACGCCCATCCGCCCTTCCCCATGGCGACCGAGGACTTCCTGTACCTGCTCGGCGCTTTCATCGGGGACGGATGCGTGGCCCGCTCCGCCGCGACGGTGCCCGTTCGAAGCGGGCTTACGGCCCACGAGCGCGCCGTCTATCGCGACGCTCGGGGGCGGTTCGCCCCCCTCCCCGCGGCCGTCGTCGCCCCTCGGCGAAAGACGTACGAGGCCCCGCGGATCTACATCGGGGCCGCCGAGGGGAAGGGCCGGACGCGGGCGCGCCTGCTCCGGCTCCTTCGCCACTACGGCGTGCCCGTGACCCGGACGCCGACGGCGCTCGTCTTCACGAACCGCGCCCTCGCGGCGGCCCTGGGCGAGTGCGGCGCCGGCGCGAGGCACAAGCGCATCCCCGAGTGGGTGCTCCGCTGGCCCGCGCCCGCCCTGGAGCCCCTGTTCCAGGGCCTCATGGACAGCGACGGCACCCGCGACGGGCGCGCCTTCTACACGACCTCGGAGCGCTTGGCGTGGCAGATGGTCGAGCTGTGCGCCAAGCTGGGGAAGGCGGCGCGGGTGAAGCGCCACCCGCCCCAAGGGCTCTTCGAGGTGCGCATCAGCCCCAGCGCCCGCACGTTGACCTTCTCCCCCCGTAACATGCGGCGCGTCTTCTACGAGGGCGTCGTCTGGTGCCCGTCCGTGCCGCCGCACGAGAACGTCCTCGTCGAGCGCCACGGCTACACGGCGTTCTGCGGGAACACGAAGTACGGCGACGGCGGGGTCGACATCCTGCCCATCGGCCACCTCTACAAGACGCAGGTGCGGCAGCTGGCCCGCGTCGTGGGCGTGCCCGAGAAGATCATCGAGAAGGCTCCCTCGGCGGGGCTGTGGCCCGGCCAGACGGACGAGGGCGAGCTGGGGCTCAGCTACGAGGAGATCGACAAAATCTTGCACTGCTTGCACGACCGCCGGATGTCGATCAACCAGACCGTCAAGGCGCTCAAGACCCGCAAGAAGCACGTCCAGCGGGTCTGGGACCTGATGAAGGCCAGCGAGCACAAGCGGAAGCTCCCCCCGATCCCCGGCGAGCCCGAGATCGAAGAGCTTTAAATCAAATCAGCCCCCGAGGTTGGGGCGGAGCACCTCGAGCGCGACGCGGATCGCGATCAGCACCCACCCGGCGATGACCACCAGCCAGACGATCCGCTTGGCGACCTCGGCGACGGCCAACAGCAGCGTGAGCAAAATCAAAAAGCCGATCGGGTCGATCAAGTCCGCGGGCAGCTCGTAGTCGACGATCAGGGCCACCAGCTGGGCCGTGAGCTGCCCGGCCCAGTGGGCGAACGAGTACAGGAACGTCAGGATCTGGTCGAACAGCTCCTGCAGGCGGGTGCTCGCCCCCGTCCCCGGCTCCGGGGTCGGCCCTTGGGCATACGCATACAGCCAGACGGTCATCGTGCGTCCCTCCTCTTCCGCAAAAGTGCGATTGTCGCCATGGTAAGCGGCAGCCGCAGCGGGCGTCAATCGAGGGGCGTCGGCCGCTTGAGCTGCTCGAGCAACTCGAGCAGCTCGCTCAGCGAGCGGATGCGCGGGCCGTCGCTCGACACCGTGGAGTGCTCGCCGCGGCGGTCGAGAAGCACGGCCTTGAGGCCCGCCCGCCGCGCCCCCTGGACGTCCTCGTAGGGGCGATCGCCGACGTGCACGGCCTCCTCCGGCGCGCAGCCCATCCGCTCGAGCGCGACCTGAAAGATCTTGGGGTGCGGCTTCTCGACCCCGACGGCCTCCGAGTACACGATCGCCTCGAAGTAGCCCGTCAGCCCGGTCTGCTCCAAACGATCGAGCACGACGTGCCGGGCGTTGGCGATCACGCCCAGGCGATGGCCCCGCGCCCGCAGGGCGCGCAGGGTGGGCTCCACGTCGGGGAAGGCCGCCCACCAGCGGGCCTCTTTAAAGCCCTCCGTCAGCGCGCGGGCCAGCCGCCCCCCCGGGTCGTCGAGGCCCAGCTTCGCGAGCAGCTCGGCGTTCACGTCGAGCCAGAATCGTTCTTGCTCTTCGGCGCTCGAGCAGCGACGGCGCCGGGTCTCCAGCTCGTCGAGCGGCGGGTAGACCTCCGCCACCTTGCGCGCCCAGATCACGATCCCGCGCTCCTGCAGAATCCGCGCGAAGATCTCGGGCGGGGTGCGCGCGAGGTGGATCAGCGTGTCGTGCACGTCGAAGAAGACGACCCGAACGCTCATGGCCATAGTGACGCCCACTGTAGCCCGCTGCCCTTCCCCTTGCAAGGACGGTTGAGCCGCGTATGCTCTCCCCTTGACGCTCAAGGACACGACGCGCAGGGAGGCGACGCGACGATGGACGAGACGATGGAGCAAACGCGTCAGAGAGCACAACAGATCCTCGAGCGCCTGAAGGCGCAGTACCCCGACGCGAAGTACTACCTGAACTTCAGCAACCCGCTGGAGCTGCTGGTGGCGGCCATCCTCTCGGCACAGGCGCGCGACGAGGCCGTGAACGCCGTGACGGCCGAGCTGTTTCAAAAGTACAAGACGGCCGAGGACTACGCGACCGCGCCGCTGGAGCGGCTGGAGAACGACCTCCGCAAGATCAACTTCTATCGGAACAAGGCGCGGGCCATCCAGGCGGCCTGCCGGGCGCTGGTGGAGCGGCACGGCGGCCGCGTCCCCGACACGATGGAGGCGCTGACGAAGCTGCCCGGGGTCGGGCGCAAGACGGCCAATGCCATCCTGGCGAACGCCTTCGACAAGGTCGAGGGGATCGTGGTGGACACCCACGTCGCGCGGCTGAGCCGCCGCCTGGGGCTCACGGCCCATGATGACCCCGAGGGGATCGAGCGCGACCTGATGGCACTCCTCCCCAAGTCGGAGTGGAAGCGGCTCCCCTGGCTGATGAAGGCCCACGGGCGGGCCGTCTGCACGCCCCGGGCGCCCAAGTGCCCGCGCTGCGTCCTGAACGACCTCTGTTCCAAGGTCGGCGTTCAGCGTTAAGGGATGTTCGAATCCAAGGCGAGAAAGCTGCCGCCGCGGGAGCTGCGCAAGCGCGTCCCGAGCCCCGAGGAGGTGGCGGCCGTCCCGCGCAAGCCGATCGTGTTCGTGCTCGACAGCGTCTGGGACACGTTCAACGTGGGGGCGCTCTTCCGGGTGGCCGACGCCGTGGCCGCCGAACGGCTCGTGCTCTGCGGCGAGACGCCCACGCCCCCGAACCCCAAGATCCACAAGGCCGCCGTCGGCACCGAGAACTGGCTGCCCTGGGCTTATAAAGAGAGCGTCGTCGAGGCGCTTCAGGAGCTGAAGGCTCAGGGGTACGCGCTGGTGGCGGTCGAGCAGCACCCCCGGAGCGTCTGGTACGTCGAGTTTCGGGGGACGCCGCCCGCGGCCCTGATCGTGGGCCACGAGTCGCGGGGGATCACCCCCGAGGCGCTGGAGCTGGCGGACGCGATCGTCGAGCTGCCGATGCTGGGGGTGACGCGCTCGCTCACCATGGCGGCCGCGGCCGCCGTGGTCGCCTACAAGCTGCTGGAGAACGAGGTCCTGTCGAAGTCGAAGCGGGGCTAAGAAGAGCCGCGCAGCAGCTTCTTGAATCGTCTACTGTGATGTCGGTCGGCATTTGAGGGATGGGCTCGCCGAGGCTGCGACGGGCTTCGATGTGCAGCTTAATGGCGTCCTTCAAGTTCTCCAGGGCTTCCTCGTACGTCTCCCCCTGCGAATAGCACCCCTGGAGCGCCGGACAGGAGGCGATGTAAACTCCGTCCTCGTCCCGCTCCACTACGACGGTAAACCGATACTTGGCCATCGTGCTACGCTCTTTGCTCACTCAACCCGTCAGGGTGGCAAAAGCGAGCGGAGCGCCCGCTTGACGAGCGCCCTCGTCAGCTCAATTTTATACGCGTTGTGCGCGCGGGGTTGAGCGCCCGCCACGGCCGCCTCGGCGGCTCGCTCGATCGCCTCGTCCGTGAGGGGGCTGCCCCTTAAAGCGGCCTCCGCGTCGCGGGCGCGCCAGGGCTTCCCCGCCACGCCCCCCAGCACCAGACGGGCATCCCCGACGCGGGCTCGAACGCCCTCGGACCCCGGCTCGAAGCTCAGCCGGGCGGCCACGCTCACCACCGCGAACGACCACGTCGCCCGCTCCATCGCCTTAAGATAGACGCCCCGAACGCGCGTGGGCTCGGAGGGCTTGGGCACCAGGATCTCAAGGATCAGGTCGGCCGGGCCGAGCACGGTGCGCGCCCGACTGCGCTCGTCGGGCAAGCGATACAGCTCCTCCAAGGCCAGCTCGCCCTCGACGTCCGGCCCGACGACGCGCGCTTGGGCGTCCAGCGCGATCAGGGCGGGCGCCAGGTCCGACGGGTGCACCGCGATGCACGGGCTCGTCCCGAAGATCGCGTGCCTGTGATTTAAGCCCTCCTCGGCGTAGCACTCCTCGCCGCCCTTGAGCCAGCACCTCACGAAGGGGTGGCGATAGTACCAGCAGCGGACCTGCTGCATCAGGTTCCCGCCCACGGTCCCCACGTGGCGGATCTGGGGCATCGCGACCGTCTGCGCCGCTTGAGCTAGGATCGGGAGCTTGTCGCGGACGAGGGGGTGGGCCTCCAGCTCGCGCAGCGTCGTGAGCGCCCCGATCCGTACGAATCGCTCGTCCTCCCGGACGCCGCGGAGCCCGGGCTCTTGGAGCCCCTGCACGCTGACGAGCAGCTCGGGCTCCTGGGTGCGGGCCTTCAGCTCCGTGAGCAGGTCCGTGCCCCCGGCGAGCGCCTTGGCGCCAGGCTCCCGAAGCAGCCTCAGCGCGGCTTCCAGGCGCTCGGGGCGCGCGTAGCGGAAGCGCTTCACGACGCCTCCCCCTCCTCCCCTTCTTCTTCATCTTTCTTGGCTTGAGCCCCTCGCAAGGCCGCCAGCACGCGGTCGGGGGAGAGGGGCAGCTCGTACACCCGGACGCCCAGCGCGTCGGCCACGGCGTTCGCGATCGCCGCGGCCGTCGGGATGATCGGCGGCTCGCCCACGCCCTTCGCCCCGATCGGGTTCGCCTCCGGGTCCGGCAGGTCGACCATCTCCGCCACGATCTCGGGCACGTCCGCCACCGTCAGGACCTTGTACGTCTCGAGCGTGGGGGTGACGGGCAGGCCGCGGCGCGGGTCGTCCAAGCGCCGCTCCAGCAGCGCGTAGCCCAGCCCCATGATCACCCCGCCGTAGAGCTGGCTTCGGATCGTCAGGGGGTTGACCACCCGCCCCGACTCGTGCACCGCCACGATCTTCTCCACCCTGACCTCGCCCGTCTCGACGTCGACCTCCACCTGGGCGAACTGGGCGCCGAAGGTGTTGACGTTCTTGTCGTCGGGGTTCGGGCCGCGGGCGCCCTTGCCCACGATCTGGAAGTTCCCCAGGGGCCTCAGCACCTCCGCGACGGGGAGGCGCTCGCCCTTGGGCGTCGCGATGTGGCCGTCCTCGACGCGCAGCCCCTCCTTGGGGAGCTCGAGCAGCTGGGCGGCGACGTCCAGGAGCTGCTTTTTGGCGTCCTCGGCGGCGGCGCGGACGGCGGGGCCCACGGTCGCCAGCGTCATGCTCCCCGCGCTCAGGGGCGCGTAGACGCCCCACTGGGTGTCCCCCAGCTCGACCTCGACGGCGTCGAGGGGGAAGCTCAGCGCCTCGGCGGCGATCTGGGCGAGCGCGGTGCGCGTCCCCGTCCCGATGTCCTGGGTGCCGGTGACGACCGTGGCGGTGCCGTCGGGGTTGAGCTTGACGAGCGCGTAGGCGGGCGGGCCGCCGCTCCCGCCCCAGATCTGGCTCGCCAGCCCGAACCCGACCCGCTTCGGGCCCTTCGAGCGCGCCCGCTTCGTGTGGGCGCGCTCGGCCCAGCCGATGAGTTGCGCCCCCCGCTCGTAGGCCTGGCGCAGGCCCTTCGTCGTGTAGGGCTTGTTCGTGATCGGGTCGATCTCCGCGTAGTTCTTGAGGCGGAGCTCCAGCGGGTCCAGGCCCAGCGCCTTGGCCAGCTCGTCCATCATCGACTCGAGCGCGAACGTCCCCTCGACGTAGCCCGGCGCCCGGAAGGCGCTAAACGGCCCTAAGTTCGTGAAGACGGCCCAGTCCTCCGTCCGCACGTTCGGGCAGGCGTACAGCCGCTTGGTCGGCCCTGAGGCGCTCGGCGCCCAGACCGCGTACGCCCCCGCGTTCAGGATCGACTTGTGGAAGATGGCCGTGAGCGTCCCGTCGCGCTTGGCCCCCAGCTTGAGCGTCTGGATCGTCGCGGGCCGGTTGCCCGTTGCGAGGTTCTCCTCAAAGCGATCGAGCACGATTTTGACGGGCCGCCCCGTCATCCGGGCGGCCAGCGCGGCTATCGCGGCGTACTTGCCCGCCTGGTTCTTGCTCCCGAAGCCCCCGCCCATGTGCCGCTTGATCACCCGGACCTTGTGGAGCGGGAGCCCCAGCGCCCGGGCCAGCTGGAACCGCACCCCGAAGACGTGCTGGGTGGAGTCCCAGATCGTGAGCGAGTCCCCGTCCCAGTGGGCGACGCTCCCGTGGGTCTCCAGGCAGTTGTGGAGCGCCGTCTGCGTCCGGAACACGCCCTCGACGACGACGTCGGCCTCGGCAAAGCCCTGTTGCACGTCGCCGCGCTCGTAGACTTCGGGCTCGCCGTTCACCAAGTTGTTGGGCTGGGACTCGTGCACCCTGGGCGCGTCGGGCTCGAGCGCCCTCTCGGGGTCGACGACGAAGGGGAGCGGCTCGTACTCCACCTCGATGAGCCGCAGGGCCTCCTCGGCCGTCTCCTCGTCGTCGGCGACCACGCACGCCACCTCGTCGCCGACGTAGCGCACCGTGGTGTCAAAGAGCCTCGTCTGGCCGCGGAACCAGGGGATCTCGGGGGCGTTCTGATGGCTGAGGACGAGCCGCACGCCCGGCAGCCGCTCCGCCTTGGACGTGTCCAAGCGCTTGATCCGCGCGTGGGGGTGCGGGGATCTCAGGATCTTGCCGTGCAGCATCCCCGGCAGCCGGACGTCGTGGGTGAACCGGGCCCGGCCGGTGACCTTCTCGGGGCCGTCGACCCGGGGGACGGGCCTCCCGACGAGCTTGAGAGGCTGCTCGGGCGCCCAGGGCTCGACCTCCGTCCCCTCGACGACGATCGTCTCCTCGTAGAACCGCCCCTCGAACTCCGTCTGGACCTTGACCACCTTCGCCATGGCTCTTTATCTCGCTCGGCTCAGCGCCCGGGCCGTTCGGCGAGCCCCTTCGCCGCGCGGAGCGCGGCCCTGACGATGTGGGGATAGGCGCCGCAGCGGCACAGATTTCCAGACACGGCCCGCCTGACGTCCTCCTCCGTAGGGTTCGGGTTCTCGTCCAGGAGCGCCTTGACGCTCAGGATCTGCCCCGGCGTGCAGAAGCCGCACTGGAGCGCGTCCTCCTCGATAAAAGCCCGCTGCACCGGGTGCAGCTCGCCGCCCTGGGCGAGCCCCTCGATCGTGGTGATCTCGTGGCCCTCGCACTCGATCGCGAGCCGCAGGCAGGCGTAGATGGGCTTCCCGTCGAGGAGCACGGTGCAGGTCCCGCAGGTCCCCTCGTCGCAGCCCTTCTTGGCGCCGGTGAGACCCAAGTCATCCCGCAGCGCGTCGAGCAGCGTGCGCCGGGGCTCGACCCAAAGCTCGTGCTTCTCGCCGTTGACGCGCAGCTTAATGGGCCCCCGCTCGGGGCCGCGGACGGGCACGGGCACCTCCAGTTCCGGTTCCGGTTCCGCACGGACGGCCTTGGCCATGCGCGCTGACGCCTCCTTCCCTTCAAGCCCTTCAAGTCAAGCGAGCCTCAAGGCGCGAGACGCGCGTCGGGCGAGGCCAGTATAGGCCCGAATTGCCCCGCCCGCAAGGGGCGCTTTATACTTCGCATTCGCAGCCTTCGCAGAGCGGGACAAAAAAGCGAAAGCGAAGGGGGAGGAGGGAAGGACTCGCGATGCTCAGCAGGGCGCTCTACGCCGTTCGCGTGCTCGGGTGGCGGCTGGGCACCCTCCGGCGGCGCTTGGGCAAGGCCCCCGACTACGTCGTGTTCACGCTGGAGGGCGAGTACGAGCGGCTGCGCCCGCCGCCCGCTCCCTTCTGGGGGCGCTGGCTCTCGCCGCCCCCGCCCAGCCTGCAGGATCTAGAGGAGCAGTTCCGGACGGTCGCGAACGACCCCCGCGTGCGGGGCGTCGTGCTGCACCTGCGGCCCTTGCGGCTGCCCCCGGCGTACGTGCAGACGCTGCGCGACTTCATCCTCGAGCTGAGGGGGGCGGGCAAGCGCGTGGTCGCCTGGGCCTCGAACTACGAGACGGGCAACTACGCCGTCGCCTGCGCCTGCGATGAGGTGCTGCTGCAGCCGGGCGGCTCCGTCTGGCCCCTGGGGCTGCGCCAGAGCGTCACGTTCCTCAAGGACGCGTTGGCCCGGGTGGGCCTCCAGGCGGACGTCCTGCAGATCAGCCCCTACAAGACGGCGGCCGACCCCCTGACCCGCTCGGAGATGTCCCCCGAGATGCGGGAGATGCTGGACTGGCTGCTCGACTCGCTCTACGGGCAGCTCGTGCGGGCCGTGGCCGAGGGCCGCGGGCTGAGCGATGAAGACGCTCAAAAGCTGATCGACCGCTCGCCCTACACGGATCGAGAGGCCCTCGAGGCCAACGTCGTCGACGGGATCGTGAACGAGGAGGCGCTGCCCGATCACCTGCAGCGCAACGGGAAGCCCGCGCGGCTCCAGACGTGGGACGAGGCCAGGAAGCGCCTGCTGAGGCGGCCGCCGGAGCGGCCGGGGCGCTACATCGCGCTGATCCGCGTCGAGGGCGACCTCGTGGACGGGCGGAGCGGGCGCCCGCCCGTCAAGCCCCCGGTGCCCGTCCCCTTCGTCACGAACGTGCGCACCGGGGACCTCACGGTGGTGCAGCTGGCCCGTCGGGCCTTAAAAGACAAGCGGGCCGCGGCGCTGGTCGTGTTCGTGGACTCGGGCGGCGGCTCGGCCACGGCCTCGGAGGCGATGGCCGCCGCCCTCGAGCGTGTCGCCGCGGAGAAGCCCGTAGTCGTCGCGATGGGCGGGGTGGCCGCCTCCGGCGGCTACTACGTCTCGACGCCGGGACGGCGCATCGTCGCCCAGCCGGGGACGATCACGGGCTCGATCGGCGTGCTGGCGGGGAAGTTCATCACGGCCGGGATGCTCCAGAAGCTTCGGGCGAATCGCGAGGTGCTGGCCCGCGGGCGGCGCGCGACGCTCTTCGACCCCGGGCGCCCCTTCAGCGACGAGGAGCGCCGAATCGTCGGGAAGTACATCGAGCGCACCTACGACGTCTTCCTCGAGCGCGTCGCGGCGAGCCGCGGGCTGAGCCGCGAGGACGTCGACAAGGTCGGCGGCGGGCGCGTCTGGACCGGGGAGCAGGCCCTTCGCCATCAACTCGTAGACGAGCTGGGCGATCTGAGCGTCGCGATCGAAAAGGCCCGCGAGCTGGCCGGGCTCGACGACCGCGCCCCGGTGCGCGAGCTCCTCCCCGATAGGCGCACGCTGGCCCCGTCCCCGCTCCCGACCTCGACGGCCGCAGGCTTCTATGCGTACGCCCTGGAGGGCCTGAGGCTCCTCCAGCGGGCGCGGGCGCTCTACCTCTGCCCGCTGGTCTTCGAGGTCGACGATACGGCCGCCGGGGCTTGATGGCGTGATGAAGCGCTGCT
>WFPR01000221.1 GCA_015487455.1 Candidatus Bipolaricaulota bacterium | reverse complement strand
TACAAGCCCCGCGGCCGCGACAGCCGCTCGGCTATAGAACAGCAACTTCGGCTGCCCACCGCCATCTATCTGGTCGCGGAGCTGGACGGCCAGATCGTGGGCTCGGTGCTGGGGACCCACGACGGGCGGAAGGGCTGGATCAACCGCGTGGCCGTCCACCCCGATCACCGCCGCAAGGGGATCGCCCGGAGGCTCGTGGAGGCCGTCGAGCGGCGCTGTCTCGAGCTGGGCATCGAGATCTTCGCCGCCCTCATCGAGGACTGGAACGAGACGTCCATGAAGGTCTTCGCGCGCCTGGGGTATGTCAAACACGACGACATCTTCTACTACAGCAAGCGGCTCCACCCCGACGTGTGAGGCGGACGATGGTCGACTTCGCGGTGCCGGAGGAGGTGCAGCTCATCTGCAGGGGGCTGCGCTCCTTCTTAGAGAGGGAGGTCAAGCCCCTCGAGGAGCGCTATAAGCGCTATTTGGAGGACGAGCGCGCCCGGCTCGACGAGGAGGGGCGCCTGGTGCCCGAGTTCAAGGCCGCGCTCGATCGGGTGCGGCGGCGCTCGGCGGAGCTGGGCTACTACGCCATGCACATGCCCACGGAGGTGGGCGGCGGGGGCGTCAGCCGCGTCGGCATGGTCTACGCCTTCAAAGAAGTCTTTCGTCACGGCTTCGGGCTCAACGTCGCGGTGCTGGCGGGCCCCGAGGGCCCGAGCCCCCTGCTCCTGGGGCTCAAGGCCCCGCAGCGCGAGAAGTTTTTGAAGCCCCTGATGCGCGGCGAGGCCACGACGTGCTTCGCGCTCACCGAGCCGGAGGCGGGCTCCGACCTCAAGAACCTCCAGACGCGGGCGGAGAAGCGGGGCTCCTACTACGTCCTCAACGGGATGAAGACGTTCATCACGAACGCGGCCGACGCGGACTTCGCCCAGGTCTTCGCCGTCACCGACCCGAAGCGCTACAAGGAGCACGGCTACGAGGGCGTCACGGCTTTCGTCGTCGAGCGGGACGCGCCCGGCTACAAGGTGGGGAAGATCAATCGAAGCCTCCTGGACGACGGCGCCCAGGCGGAGCTCATCTTCGAGAACTGCAAGGTGCCCGCCGAGCACGTCATCGGGCAGGAGGGGAGGGGCTTCTACGCCGCGATGAGCTGGATCGGGATCGGCCGCCTCAACATCGCGGCGATGTGCCTGGGGCTCGGGGAGTACCTGCTAAAGCGCAGCGTGGAGTACGCGCAAACGCGTACGGCCTTCGGGCGGCCCATCGGCAAGCATCAGCACATCCGGGGGATGCTCGCCGAGTCCGCCGCGGAGCTGTCCGCGGCCGAGCAGCTCGTGCTCCACGCCGCCTGGAAGTTCGACCGCGGCGACCCCATCGTCAAAGAGAGCGCGATGGCGAAGTGGTTCTGCACCCAGATGCTCTTCCGCCTGGCCGACCGGGCGGTGCAGGTCCACGGCGGGATGGGCGTCATGAAGGAGCTGCCCTTCGAACGCATCTTTCGATTTGCCCGCGTGCTGCGGATCGTCGAGGGCACCGACGAGATCCAGAAGGAGACCATCGCTAAATCGCTGGGGCTGTAAGCAAGCCCCCGCCAGCCTGCCGACCTCGAGCCGAGTAAGAGATCTTCTTAGGGCAACCCTTGCCTTTGGCGTAGGGTTTGTGGTACAAAGGCCTTACGTGGCCCTGCTGGGGAACTCGGAGCGAGGTCGAGGGCGGCAAGGGCGAAGCGTTGCGGGAGAAGGACACAAGCCACGCCGCCGTCCCGCGTTGGGCGTGGCTTGTGCCTCCCCTACCCCCTCTCACCCCGGCAGGAAGGGTGGGCGCTTGGCCGGCGGGGAGCCGTCGGCCTCCTGAGCAAAAACCCGTGGCACGCGTACGACCGGAGGTCGCAGGAGGTGGGAGCCACGGGAAAACTCTGGGAGGCCAGGGGCTGACCCCCGGCCGGCCAAGCGCGTCCTGCCTGCTGCAGGGAGGTGGTCCCCCATACCCGTTCCTTCGCGGTGCCCCGCCTTGGTCGCCCGTTCTTATACACGATTTTCAACCCGTTGTCAAGACTAACGGATAGAAACCATTAGTCGTTCGGGTCGCGCTCCGGGGACGAAGGGGGCTCCTCCTCGGCGG
>WFPR01000220.1 GCA_015487455.1 Candidatus Bipolaricaulota bacterium | reverse complement strand
GCCCAGAGCCCCCCGAGCGCGACCAGCAGCAACAGCCCGGCGAGCCCGAGCGCGGCCTCCCGGGCCATCATCCCGCGCCAGACGCGGACGATGCCCTCGGACAGCGTCGGGAAGTTGAAGAAGCCCACGACGGCGAAGTCGGTGAGGGCCTCCATCACGGCGAGGGCCGTCCCGGCGGCCAGCGAGGGGCGGGCCAGCGGGAGCGCCACCCGCCGGAACGCGGCCCACTTGGAGCCCCCGAGCAGCCGCGCCGCCTCCCAGGCGCCCCGGGGCAGCTCGCGGAACGCCGCCCGCGCCAGCCCGTAGACGTAGGGGTAGAGCGCCAACGTCAGCACGATTACAGCCCAGAGGCCCGTCCTCACGTTCCAGCCCGTCCCCAGCGCCCGCTGGAGGGGCCCGGCGGCGTCCAGCGTGGCCATGTAGACGTAGCCCAGCACGTACGAGGGGACGGCCAGCGGCAGGAACAGCGCCCACGCGAACAGCCCGCGCCCGGGGAAGCGATAGGCCGTCACCAGCCAGGCCAGCCCCGTCCCCAGCGCGAGGGTCCCGAGCCCGACGCCCACCGCCAGCACGAGGGTGTTCCACAGGCGCTCGGGCAGGATCGTGCTCCAGAGGTGGGCCCAGAGCCCGCCGTCGAGCGCGAGCGCGATCAAGCCCGTGAGCGCGGGGAGGAGCGGCAGCGCGAGGAGCAGGGCGAGCGCCCAGACCCCGAGCCCGAGCCCGTGCGGAGCCCGCGTCGAGGGACGTCCCGAAGCCCAAGCGGCGAGGGGGAAGCGACCCCGCTCCCCCCTCGCGCCCGCGCTCGCGCCCACCGTCTCCATCGGGAGGGCCTTTAGAGCCATGACGCTTTGCTCCCGCTCACGCTTACGGGTACCCGACGCGGTTGAGCAGCTCAATGGCGGCCCGTTGCAGCTCGCCGTAGCGCCAGACGGGGATCGGGTCGACCCTGGGCACCCCGAACGTCTCGATCAGGAACGGGTGCGGCTCGACCTCGGGGTTGACGGGGTACTCCCAGTTGCCGTCGGCGAAGAGCCGCTGGCCCGTTCCCTCGCTGAGCCACTCCAGCAGCCTTCGGGCGTTCTGGGGGTGGGGCGCCCAGGTCACCAGCCCCGCGCCGCTGATGTTCGCGTGGACCCCTCGCTCGCCCGCCCCTTGGTTGGCCCAGAAGAGCCCGACGGGGAACCCTTTATCCTCGCGGAGGAGCCGCGCCAGGTAGTAGTGGCTGATGATCGAGACGTCGCAGCCCCCGGCGGCGACCGTCTGGGCCAGCCGCGTGTCGCTGTTGATGAAGTTCCCCGGCGGGGTGTTCGCCACCCAGCCGCGCACGATTGTTTCAGCTTGTTCGACGCCGTGGGCCGCGATCAGGCCCGCCACCAACGACTGGGTGTACACGTGGCTGGCGGGCCGCAGGCAGAGCCGACCCCGCCAGCGGGGGTCGGCCAGCGCCTCGTACGTCGAGAGCTCGTCCGGGCTCACCCGCTCCTTCGAGTGGACGATCGTGCGCAGGCGCAGCGTGAGCCCGTACCAGCGCCCCTCCGGGTCGCGGAACTGTTCCGGGACGTTCCGCCGCAGCACGGGGCTGTCCAAGGGCTGTAGGAGCCCCTCCTGGGCGGCGAGCCAGAGGCTCCCCGCGTCGACGCCCAAGTACACGTCCGCGGGCGTGAAGCGCCCCTCGGCCTTGAGGCGCTCGCGCAGCTCGGCGTCCGTGCCGAAGGTGAAGCGCACCTCGATCCCCGTCTCCTCCTTGAAGCGCCGGAAGACGGGCTCCATGTAGCCGTAGTGGCGGGCCGAGTAGACCACCACCAGGGGTTCTTCCTGGGCCTGTTGGGCTTGTTGGGCTTGGCCCGCCGCGCCCAGGGGCAGGGCCGAGCCGAGAGCGAGCCCCCCGAGCACGAGCCCCGCCAGGGCGAGCCCGCGTCCGATCCGTCGCACGACCGCTGTCGCGTGGGTCATCGCCGACCTCCTTCGGGCTTCGGGTTTGGGACGGGCCGCCCGAGGAGGCCTAAGGCTTGACGCCGCTCGCGAGCCCGAGCTATACTGCCCCCGCCTTCTGGCGCCGAGGGCTCGGCTCGGGCTCGGACCGGCTAGCCCCTAGTCCGCTCGGGCTGAGCCCTCTTCGCTTTCCGGGAAAACCCTACTAAAGCGGTCCGCTTTTGTCAACGGGTTTTCGCGATTGAAAATCGTTTGCACTCGGGCTTAGGAGGATCAGGCGGGACGGGAGTTCGCTAGGACTGGGCGTTTTGGCGGTTGCAGGCGGGGCAGAGGCCGTAGAACATCATCTCGTGGGCGCGGACCTTGAAGCCCTGGAGGGCCAGCTCGTGGTGGAAGCGGTTCTGGACGGCCAGCCTGACGTCGTAGACCCGACCGCACTCGTCGCACAGGAAGTGGTAGTGCGGGCGGGTGGTCGGGTCGTAGCGGGCGGGGCCGTGCGGCGTCGGGATCTCCTGCACGAGCCCCTCCTCGGCCAGGCGCCTCAGGTTGCGATAGACGGTCGCCAGGCTGATGTGCGGCAGCTCGCGCTTCACGCGCAGGTAGATCTCCTCGGCCGTCGGGTGGGAGGTGTCCCCCTGGAGCGCGGCGAGGATCGCGCGTCGCTGCTTCGTCATCCGCGGCAGCTTGAGCCCCGGCATCGCGCTTTCAGCTTAGACGATTTCCCCGCGGCGTGCAACTCAGCCGTCACGCGGCCCTCACGCGGCCACGCCCACCCAGCGGACCCGCGCCCCCGCGGGCAGCGCCCCCTCACCCACGGGGGCCCGGACGAGCGCCGTGCACGCCACGAGGTTCGAGATCATGTGCGAGCGCTGCCTGGGGAGGGGCTCCAGCTCGATCTTGCCATCCCTGACGGTCCAGCGCGCCCGGACCCAGCGCTCCCGCTCGGGGCTCCGCTCCAAGGGCTCCCCTAGAACGCCCTCATAGAAGTGCGGCCCCGGCTCCGCGCAGCCCTCCAGCAAGTCCAGCACCCGCCGCGCGTGTGTGGCCAGGCACACGAAGACGGAGCCGGGGTTCCCCGGCAGCCCCAGCAGAGGGGTTTCGCCGAAGAGCCCGAAGAACAGGGGCTTGCCCGGCTGCTGCTTCACCCTCCAGAAGACGGGCCGCACGCCGACCTGTTCGGCAGCTGCGATGATGAAGTCGCGCTCGCCCACGGAGACGCCGCCCGCCGTGAGCACCAGATCGCTCCGCTCCAGCGCCCGGGCCAGCGCGTCCGCCGTGCGCCCCAGATCGTCCGGGAGGTGCTCCGTCGTGATGCGCGAGCACCCCCGCTCCCGCAGCCAGCTCGCGATCAGGGGCGCGTTCGCGTCGTAGACCTGGCCGGGCTCCAGCGCCCGACCGGGCGGGACGACCTCGTCCCCCGTCGTGAGCACCGCGATGCGGGGCTCCCGATGGACCTTCACGCGGGCCACCCCCGCGACGGCGAGGGCCGCCAGGTGCCCGGCCGTCAGGCGCTCGCCCCGCCGGGCGAGGAGGGCTCCGGCGGGCAGCTCCTCGCCCTGGGAGCGCACGTCCCGCCCCGGCGGCACGGGCCTTTCCACCACTAGAACGTCGCCCTCGACGCGGGCGTCCTCCTGGCGCAGCACGGCGTCGGCCCCCTCCGGGACGTGGCCGCCCGTGAAGATCCGCACCGCTTCCCCGGGGCCGATCCTGGGGATCTCCGGAAGGGCCCCGGCGGGCACCTCCCCCACAAGCCTCAGCGTCGCGGGCCGCTCGGGTGTCGCGCTCTGGGTGTCTTGAGCGCGCAAGGCGTAGCCGTCCATCGCGCTCTGGGGGAAGGGGGGCAGATCCACAGCGCTGAGCGCGTCCTCGGCGAGCACTCGATAAAGCGCCCGCTCCAGCTCGACTTCCTCAGCGGGCAGCGGCGAGATGTGCTTGCTGTAGAGCCGAAACGCCTCGTCCACGGAGATGAGTTCCTTCACGGCTTCAATCGCTCCTCCCCTCTCGACCGAGGATCGCTGCAGCGTACAGGAAGCCACCGGCAAGCGCCAGGGTGAGCAAGGCCAGCCACCCGCTGGGCAAGAAGGGCAGCGTCGCGATAAACAAGAGAAGCGCTGCAAGGAGACACAAAAGCCAAGATCTCCTCGCAATGCCGATGGCACCTACGACGAGACCCGTTACAACAAGAGTCCAAGCGTAGGGCCCGATTACGTTGATGAGCCCTTCCATCTCCGCTCTTGCTCAACTTTAGCCCGCCACTGCCTGAAGCAGCAACTTGGCGGCAGCCACGAGCAGGACGACCCCGAGCAGCCTCTGAATGATGACGGGCGAGAAGCGCCGCGCCCCGAGCCGGGAGCCGAGACCCCCGCCCACGGCTACGACGATCAGCAGGGGCAACAGCAACTCCCAGTCCGGCGAGCCCCGAAGCGCGTGGGCCGCGAGCCCGCTCAAGGAGTTCAGCCAGATGAACGCGGCGGAGACGGCCGCGGTGCGCTTGGCGTCGGCCCAGCCCAAGAACAGCAACAGGGGGCTTAAGAAGATCCCGCCGCCCACGCCGATCAATCCGGCTAGGAAGCCTAGCAAGGCCCCCAGTGCAAGCCCCAAGGGCCAGAGCCGCCGGGGCTCCGCTTCGCCGCGCGCGGGCGCCATCGTGCGGCTCAAGCCCAGCAGGCGTAGGGCCGCGAGGAGCAGTACGGTGCCCAGCAGCAGGGCGAACAGCTCCGGGGAGATCTCCAACGAGCCGCCCACGAAGGCCATGGGCACCGACGTCACCACAAAAGGGAAAAGGAGTCTCGGCCGAAAGTGTCCGGCCCGCCCGTAGTGCCACAGCCCCAGCGACGTCACCAGCACGTTGAGCGCGAGTGCGATCGGGACCATCGTCTCGCGGGGGAGCCCGACGAGGGCGGCCAGGGCCAAGTACGCGGAGGCCCCGCCGTGGCCGACGGCCGAGTACAGAAACGAGGCCACAAGGTAAAGGGGCGCCAGAACCCACAGGGCGTCCATCGATCGATCAATCAGCCAACCCCACATTGCTGACTTCGCCGGGAGCGCCACGCCCTCGGCGCCTGCGCTGCAACCAACCCCTACACCGCCCGCCGGATCGCCTCCAGCGCCCCCGGGTTCTCCAGGTTGGAGAGATCACCCGGGTCTTGCCCCAGGGCCACGGCCCGGATCGCCCTTCTCAGAATCTTGGCGTTGCGCGTCTTGGGCAGCTCCTTGACGAACTTCACGCTCTCGGGCGCGAACGCCTTGCCCAGCTTCTCCGCGACGAGCCGCTTGATCTCTTCTCGCAAGGCGTCCGAGGGCTCGACGCCGGGCTTCAAGACGGCGTAGACCCAGATCGCCTCGCCCTTGAGCTCGTGCGGGACCCCGACGGCCGCGGCCTCGGCCACCTGGGGGTGCTCCACCGCGGCCGACTCCACCTCCGCGGGACCCAGGCGCTTGCCCGCGATCTTGATGGTGTCGTCGCTGCGCCCGTGGAGGAACCAGAAGCCGTCCTCGTCGATGTAGGCCCAGTCCCCGTGGGTCCAGACGCCCTCGAAGCGCGACCAGTACGTCTGGATGTAGCGCTCCGGGTCTTTGTAGAGCCCGCGGGTCATCCCCGGCCAGGGCTTCTTGCACACGAGCTCGCCCACCCGGCCGCGGACGGGGCGGCCCCTCTCGTCGAAGACGTCCACGGCCATCCCCAGCGCGGGCCCCCTCAGGGTGCAGACCTTCAGCTCGTTGAT